>CAJXFN010000104.1 GCA_913052655.1 uncultured Flavobacteriales bacterium
ATTTAAATTTCCTTTAAAATAAGTGTTATCTTTTTCTAGTGCTTTTTTGTAGTAATATTCTGCATTATCAAATTCTTCATTCTGATAATGTTCATTTCCTTGATTTAATAACTCAATTTTGTTCTGAGAAAATGTAGTGACACAACTAAAAACTATATATATGATTAATATTTTTTTCATAAGGAAAAAATGTTTTCAAAAGGGTTGTTTTTTCGTTCTATAGTGCAAATATTTAAAATAAAAAAGAATAATGATAGAGATAAAAATAGAGGAAACCTATCTTTATAATCAGTAAAAATTAAATCACTTATTTCTTTTTTTTCTAACTTATTAATTTCTTTAAACAATTTCTTAAGTCCTATATTGCTATTGTTTGCGTTTATATTTATTCCATTTGCAACATTAGCTAATTCAGATAAAAAGGCAAAATTTGGTTTTGTAACTATAGTATTTCCTTCTCTATCTTTCTTAAATCCTCTCTTATTTAATAATGGAATAGGTCCTCCATTTTCTTCTCCAACAGCAAGAGTATGAATGAATACTCCTTTTTCCTTTGCATTCTTAGCTTCAGTAAAAGCACCTTCTTCATGATCTTCTCCATCAGTGATAATAATAATTGATTTGTTAAATTCATTGTTAAAATCAAATGACTGAAGACTTCTGGTTATTGCTTTTGATAAATTAGTGCCTTGTGTTTTTATACTTTTAGTATTCACAGTTGATAAAAACATCTTAGCTGCAGAATAATCTGAGGTAATTGGAAGTTGAGTATAGGCCTCTCCAGCAAAAATTACTAATCCAATTTTATCACCTTCTAATTGATCTATCAAATCAGAAATCGCTTGTTTTGATCTAGATAATCTGTTTGGTTTTATGTCTTCACATAGCATTGAGTTAGATAAGTCAAGTGCAATGACCATCTCAATTCCTTCCCTTTTCACTTCTTCTAATTTTGTTCCAACTTTTGGGTTGCTTAGTCCAATAATTAAAAATAAAATACCAAGAACTTGAAAAGTATATTTTAATCTTTCTCTGATTAATGATTTATTTTTTATGATATTCTTTTCCAGGTTTCTACTGTAGAATTTTAATCTATTTTTCTTTTGCCATTTTTTATACCAAAATATTAACATTAATATAATTGGTATTAAAAATAATAGTAATAAATATTCTATGTGTCCAAATTTTATCATCTAACTTATTTTTCGGAAATAACTTATCTGTAATAAAAAAGACAATAAAAACAATACTAATGCAATCCATGAAAATAAATAGAACTCTTCATTCTTTGTATTGAACTTAATACTCTCTAATTCAGAAGTTTCTAGTTTGTTGATAGTATTATATATTTCTTTTAGGCTTAAATTGTCGGTAGCTCTAAAATATTGCCCTCCTGTTTTTTTTGCAATTTCAGTTAAACTTTCCTCATCTATTTTTACTTCTACAAAATCATAAATAAAATTTCCATTAAAATCTAAAGCTACTGGAGATTTTGCCATTCCTTTTGTTCCTACACCAATAGTATATACTTTTATTCCTACAGAATCTGAAGCTGCGATTTCTGCAGCAGTAAGTGGAGATATCTTTCCTTTAGTATTTTCTCCATCAGTAAGTAAAATAATAATTTTACTTTTTGTTTCAGAATCGATTAATCTGTTAATTGAATTCCCTAGTCCGTCACCAATTGCAGTTCCATCTTCAACCATACCATATTCTATATCTTGAAATAAGTTGATCAAGGAATTATGATCTGTAGTAAGTGGGCACTGTGTGAAGCTTTCTCCACTAAATATAACTAAACCAATTCTGTCGTTTTTTCTCTGTTTTATAAAATCAATTGCAATTTCTTTAGAAGCTTCTAACCTGTTAGGTTTTAGGTCTTTTGCAAGCATACTTCCGGAAATATCTAATGCTAAAATAATATCTATACCTTGTGTTTTACTTTCTTCCCAACTATTTGTTGTTTGGGGTCTGGCTAGGGATATTATTATAAAACTAATGCATAATAATTGTAATATGTATGGTAGGTTTACAAGTTTTTCTTTTATATTTTTTTTTGAAGATATAAAAGAAGTGTTAGAAAATGAGAATACTCTATTTGTATTTTTATTTACAAAGAAAAACCAAATTAGATGAGCTATTGGAAACAACAATAGAAAAAATAACTCAGTATTTTCAAAGGATATGTTATTTAGAAGATGCATTTTCTATTTTAGTTTTTTTAATAAACTCAACTGATTGTTGGATTATTAGTTTGTTTTCTTCATCTAATGATAATCCTTTAGCATATTTTATGTTGTCTGCTTTTTTTAGAATAGCTTCTAATATTTTTACTTCATTTTCTGGTAAATTTTTTAAATGTGACACAATATCTCTTGTAGGTAGTTCTAAAGCATTAAATTCAAATTGTAACTCAATATATTCTCGGATAATGGTAGAGATTCTAGTATAATATTCTTTTAATTCTCCTTTTTGCCACAATTTCTCTTTTTTAAGTTTTTGTAGTTTATTAAGTGCAGTAACATGAGCTGGTATTATTATTTTAGGTTTTAAAATTGTTCCGTCTTTCTTATATTTTCTAAGTAAATAATAAATTATATATCCTAAAAATAAAGTAGCGAATATTATACCTGCAATTATCCATCTTTTTCTTCTTATCTCAGCAAGTTCTTCTTCGGTAAAATCTTCTGTTGTTCCAATTTTAGTAGACGTAATGTCATAGGCTTTATTATTGCTGTCTGTGATTGATATTGTATAAACATTCAATAAATTTCCATTTGTTTTCTTTTTTTCGTTAAAAATGAAAGGTGGAATATAATAACTTCCGCTATCAAAGGATGTAAGTATTAATTTCTGAGAAATTAAAATAGTGCTATCGTTTTTTGTTTCTACTATTTCTCCTTTACTAATAATTTCAACCTTTTCAAAAACAGAATCATTAAACAAAGGCCAATTATATTTTTCATTTATTTCAAAAATTGAAGAAACATTTAGTTGTATTTGATCTCCAATAAGTATGTCTGAGGTATCTAATTCTGCTTTTTGGGAAAAACAAATATTAGTAGTTAAAGTTATAAGTAAGAGAATTGTTTTCTTCATATTCATCTTTTTCCTCTATTCTTAAAGAAGTTCTTTAGTGGTTTTATGTAATCCTTTCCAGTGCTAATATCAATATGATCCACCCCTGAATTTTGTAGTGTTTGTTTTAAATTTTTTTCAAATTTGTGATAATTTTTTTGAAATTGATCTCTTAAATTTTTATTGGACGTGTCTATCCATCTTAAATCTCCATTTTCTGTGTCTCTAATTTTTATCATCCCTACATCTATTAAGGATTCTTCTCTTTCATCATGTACTCTAAGGGCTATTACATCATGTTTATTTTTAGCAATTTTTAAGGATTTATCAAATCCTTTATCCATAAAATCAGAAATAATAAAACAAACTGCTCTTTTTTTAATAATATTGTTAAAATATTTTAGTGCTATTTTAATATTTGTTTTTTTACTCTCAGATTTAAAAGTAATCAATTCTCTTATAATTCTTAAAATGTGAGATTTTCCTTTTTTTGGAGGGATAAATTTTTCAATTTTTTCAGAAAAAAAGATAACTCCAATTTTATCGTTATTGTGTATTGCAGAAAAAGAAAGTACAGCAGAAATTTCTGTAGCTACTTCTCTTTTTAGTTGGTTTTGCGTGCCGAAGTCAGAGCTTCCACTTACATCTATTAAGAGAATTACAGTCATTTCACGCTCCTCCTCAAAAACTTTCACAAATGGACTGTTGTATCTTGCGGTAACATTCCAATCAATGGAACGAACATCATCTCCTGGCTGATATTCTCTTACTTCCGAAAAGGCCATTCCCTTACCTTTAAAAGCTGTGTGGTACTCTCCAGAAAAAATATGATTGGAGAGTCCCTTAGTTTTTATTTCAATTTTTCGTACTTTTTTCAGAAGTTCGATTGTAGTCATTATGGAATTTCTACAGTATTTAGTAATTCAGTAAT
>CAJXFN010000105.1 GCA_913052655.1 uncultured Flavobacteriales bacterium
TTATGGGTGAAAATGAAAACATAATTGATTTTAATCTCCCAAAAAATCAATCATCTGTTATTAAGGTAATTGGTATTGGAGGAGGAGGTGGAAATGCAATTAATTACATGTATGAAAATGGTATTAAAGGTGTTGATTTTGCTGTGTGTAATACTGATACACAAGCACTTGAAGCCAGTCCAATTCCAGTAAAAATTCAACTTGGAGAAAGTTTAACTAATGGACTTGGAGCGGGTTCTAACCCTCAAGTAGGAAAAGAAGCAGCAATAGAAAGTATCGATAGAATTAATGAGTTATTAGATTCAAATACAAATATGCTTTTTATTACTGCGGGAATGGGTGGTGGAACTGGTACAGGAGCAGCTCCAGTAATAGCAAAAGCTGCTAGCGATAAAGGTATTCTTACGGTTGGAGTAGTTACCATGCCTTTTGAAACAGAGGGGGGTAGGAGACACGATCACGCTAAAGTAGGTTTAGAAGAATTAAGAGCTAATGTTGATACTCTTCTAGTAATTAATAATCAGAAATTGTTAGAGGTTCATGGTGATTTAAAATTGAGACAAGCATTTAGTAAGGCGAATGAGGTTTTAAATACTGCAACTAAAGGTATTGCAGAAGTTATCACACAACATTTAACAGTAAATATTGATTTGAGTGATGCAAGATTAGTTCTTCAGGATAGTGGAACTGCAATTATGGGACAAGCGGAAGCGGAAGGTGAAAATAGGGCAGTTGAGGCAGTAAAAAACGCTCTAGATTCTCCATTATTAAATGATAATGATATTTATGGATCTAAACATGTGTTGTTAAAAATTGTTACAGGAGATTCTGAAGACGATGAAATATCGATGAATGAGTTAAAATTAATAACAGATACTATTCAAAAGCAGGCAGGAAATAATGTGAATATTATTAATGGAGTTGGAACAGATTCATCTTTGGGATCTAAACTTTCTGTTACAGTTATTGCAACTGGCTTTGATGTAAAAGAGGAAGAAGTAGAAGTTGTAGTTGGTATTGGAGAGGATGAAACATTAGATTCAATTAGTAATTCAAAACAAAAGCAACGCAGTAACCCAAAATCGTTGAATGAAGATTTTTCACAACAATCTATGTTTGACTTTGAAGAAGATTTTCAGGAAAAATTTACAGTAGAAGAAATTACAGAACAGGAGGAACTAGAATTATCTGTTTCTGAAAATATTTCTGAGGAAATTATTGAGGGTTTAACTACTGATGAAGAACAGAATAGAGTTGTTCTTTCCTTAGATGATGAACTTGAAGAAGAGCAAGAAATGATTGTTTCATCAATTGAAGAAAAGGAGGAAGAAACTCACGAAGTTGACTTCACATTTAATTTGCAACAACAGGAAGAAAATATAGAAGAAGAATTTGTTGTGAGAGAAAGAGTAAAGCTTAACCCTAATGAGATTGAAGAGAATGAAATTGCATCCAGAAAAAGAGAAGAGAAGTTAAAAAATATTTCTAATATTTTAAGAACACCTTCAGGGTTGACTAATCTTATCGAAGAACCTGCATTTAAGAGAAATGGAATTGACTTAGATGACATTCCTCATTCTTCAGAGACTGAGATTTCAAATGATACATTATCTTTGGGAGAGGATAATATGATACAATTGAAACAGAATAATTCGTTTTTACACGATAATGTAGACTAATTTTAATGATCGTTCATTTTAAAATCCCAAGTTATCCACTTGGGATTTTTTCATACTATCCATATTTTAAATGTTACGCTAATAAAAAACCCTCCAATTAGGAGGGTTTTATTTAACATGTTTTAGTGTTTTAATTACATCATTCCTGGCATTCCACCACCTGGCATTTGTGGCATAGCAGGAGTTTCTTCAGGAATATCTGAAATAACACATTCAGTAGTAAGTAACATTCCTGCAACAGAAGACGCGTGTTGTAAAGCAACTCTAACCACTTTAGCAGGATCTATAATTCCAGCTTTCATCATGTTTTCAAACTCTTCTGTTTTCGCGTTAAATCCAAAATCATTTTTACCATCTTTTACTTTGCTAACAATCACAGATCCTTCCATACCGGCATTTTCTACAATTTGCCTCAATGGCTCTTCAATTGCTCTTTCTATAATGTTAATTCCCGTTTGTTCGTCATCATTCTCTCCAGAAATTTTTTCTAATTTCTTAGCGGCTCTAACAATTGCTACTCCACCTCCAGCTACAATTCCTTCTTCTACAGCAGCTCTGGTGGCAGCTAAAGCATCATCTACTCTATCTTTCTTTTCTTTCATTTCCATTTCAGATGCTGCTCCTACATATAAAACAGCAACTCCACCTGCAAGTTTTGCTAGTCTTTCCTGAAGTTTTTCTCTGTCATAGTCAGATGTTGTACTTTCAATCTGTGCTTTAATCTGATTAACTCTTGCTTTTATAGAATCTGAGTTTCCTTCACCATTTATTATAGTAGTATTCTCTTTATCTGTTACAATTTTTTCGCAACTACCTAACATATCTATACTAGCTGTTTCTAAAGAAAAACCTCTTTCTTCTGATATTACTGTTCCGTTCGTAAGGATCGCAATATCCTCTAACATCGCTTTTCTTCTGTCACCAAATCCTGGAGCTTTTACTGCTGATACTTTTAGTGATCCTCTTATCTTATTTACTACAAGAGTTGATAGAGCTTCCCCATCTACATCTTCAGCTATAATCATTAGAGGTCTTCCTGCTTTTGCAGTTTGTTCTAATATTGGAAGTAGATCTTTCATTGTAGAGATCTTTTTATCATAAATTAAGATATAAGGATTGTCTAATTCAGTTTCCATTTTATCTGCATCTGTAATAAAATATGGAGAAAGATAACCTCTATCAAATTGCATACCTTCTACAACTTCTACAGTTGTATCTGTCCCTTTTGCCTCTTCTACAGTGATAACACCTTCCGTCTTTACTTTTTCCATTGCTTGTGCAATTAAACTTCCAATAACATTGTCGTTATTAGCGGAAATTGTAGCTACTTGTTCAATCATTTCATAACTATTTCCAACCGTTTTGGACTGTTTACGGATATCTTCTACTATGGATTCTACTGCTTTATCTATTCCTCTCTTTAAGTCCATAGGGTTTGCTCCTGCAGCTACATTTTTAAGCCCAGCAGTAATAATAGCTTGTGCTAAAACTGTAGCAGTTGTAGTTCCATCTCCTGCAATATCTGCAGTTTTAGATGCAACTTCCTTTACCATCTGGGCTCCCATGTTTTCTAAAGCATCTTCTAACTCAATCTCTTTTGCTACAGAAACTCCATCTTTTGTGATAGAAGGACCCCCAAATTTCTTTTCTATTACTACATTTCTTCCTTTGGGACCTAAAGTAACTTTTACTGCATTAGCTAGTGAATCTACCCCTTTTTTTAATGAATCTCTTGCGATCGTATCAAATGTTATATTTTTTGCCATTTTATTATGTTTTAATTAATTAATAATTGCGAAAATGTCTGATTCTTTCATAATGATAAATTCTTCACCATCATGTTTTAATTCTGTTCCAGCATATTTTCCGTAAAGAACTATATCTCCAACACTTACAGTAGTGGGGTTATCTTTTGTTCCTTTTCCTACTGCAACAACAGATCCTTTTTGTGGTTTTTCTTGTGCATTTTCTGGGATGATTATTCCAGATTCAGTTGTAGTTTCTGCATCAGATACTTTAATAAGTACTCTGTCTGCTAAGGGTTTAATTTTTGTGCTCA
>CAJXFN010000106.1 GCA_913052655.1 uncultured Flavobacteriales bacterium
ATCTTGTTCTAGGAATTCATTTTTTAAATCTTGATACCAGTCTATTGGTGTAGAATGTAATTTAGCTAATAATTTAGCTACCTTCTCTGGAGGTGCTAATTTTTTATTAAAATGAAAAAAATCTTCCATGACAGAAATACCAGCAGATTTCTCAATATGAAAATCTCCCCCATTTAATATTATTGGTGGTGCAATTCCATTAGAGCGAAGAATTTCTGTTGCTGCTGAAACACGTTTGAAAGTATTTAAGTGGGAACTCATTATACTTTCGTTTCCTTTTACTTTAACAATACATTTTGGAATGTCGCCTTCAGAACAAATAAATGTTTTTGCACCACTGTTTCCTGAAACATCTTTTACTGAAAGTATTTTTTTTTCAATTTTATCTTGATATATGATATCACTTGCTACTTTCGCTATTTCTTCAAATGATGCATCTTTTAATTTTAATTGTGATTGAGACATTTATTCTTCTTTCATCTAATCTATAAACCTAATTATTTTAATGCGATTATAGAATTGTTATAAATCTGATCCACATCCATACGACTATAGCACTTGCCGGCACCCAAATTATAGATCGCACAGGATACCCTCCTTTAATAATCAAGTTATTGAAAAAGATATGATAAATTGAGTGAATTAATCTCAAATAAAAAAACCAATAAGAAAGAGTTATGAAATAATCATCGACTTTATTAGTAACGAAAATACAAATACAAATTACATAAAACAAAATTGGAAATTCTAGAAGATTGGAAAGATTTCTTTGTGTATTTTTTAAAGTAATACTACCTGTTTCGAATGGAGGATGTCTAAATTCCTCTCCATCTACCCCCTCTTTATTAAGTATTTTGTCGAGGTATATTTCTTTAAGTCTAAGAGATGTTGCAAAAAGAAAAACAACCGTTGTTAATAATACCAGATAAAACATAGGTATAAAAATTTCAGTTCCCATAGTCTACTCCCATAAACAAAAATTAATTTAAAATTTATGACTTAATTTAAACTAAATAAAATTAGTCATTTAGATTGGAGCTTTTTCAAATATATCACCCGATGCTTTTGTTACAGCATCTATTTTCCCAACTTCATTAATTATACTCACAATAGTTGGACAATCTTTGAACGGATCTCCCCCACAAGAATCTCTAAGTATACCAAATCCAGCTGTTTTTTGAACTGTTCGAACACAAGTATATAAAAATATATCTGCATAAGAACAATTTGATCCAGTTAAAAATGAACCAGTTTGGTTTGAAGACAAATGCTTTTCTAGAAATCCTGTTCTTATATTATGAAGTTTTGTTAAATTGGAAATCCCAGTTTCTTTTCCACCATCAGCAAGCGTATCAGTAAGTCGTAAATTTCTCCAGAAAGGTTCATTATGTCCTGTGATAATATCATGAAATGGAGATAATACGAAAGAATAGTAATCTTGTGCCCAAGACCAATACATATTTACTATCGCAGCTTCTTCTGAATTTTGAGGTGTTAAAGGCCCAGGATATTTTGAAACGAGATATAAAACTATAGCCATTGAGTCATTTAACTCTATGCCATTATTATTATCTTTCATCCATGGGATAGTACCAAAAGGAGCCTGACTATCTTTATCAAAATCTTCACCCATTGGATTAGATAACATATAATTGATACCAATATTGTGCATTTCACAAATAATTTTTATTTGTAAACCTCTACCCACTACGGGAAGATATGCTAAATCTATGTTATTCATATTTATATCTCCTTAATTATTTCTATCTCCTTAATTAATAATATAAAACCCTAAGTACTAATTAATCTATTATCAATGAAAACTTACTTTAAGTTACTTGAGGTTATACTTAATGATGGCGCACCGAGAGGGATTCGAACCCCCGACCACCTGATTCGAAGTCAGGTGCTCTATCCAGCTGAGCTACCGGTGCGTTATTTAAGAACTAACTATAGCTTTGAGTATAAGCAAGAAATTTTTATAAATTATAAAATTAAAGTTTTAGTAAATTAAATTTCTTCAAGAAAATTGGCAAAATAGAAATAAGACTAAGTACTAATAAACCAACCAAAAATTTTTTTTGTTCAAAAATATTCAAATTGAAATCGTCTTTTTGATTTACAATATCTTCCACCCCAGATCCAATCATTATTATGGATAATGTACCAGGCATTATACCAAAAAAAGTAGTTACTAAGTATGGAAAAAATCTAACGCCAAGTATTGCTGGAGCAATATTAACAAACCAAAAAGGGAAAACAGGAAAAAATCTGATGAAGAATAAATAACTCCAGATATCTTTCTCCACTCCCAATTTAATTTTATTTAATAGTCCAGGTTTCCTTTGAATACTTTCTACACTTTTTATAAAACCAATTTTAATTATTAGGAATAAAATAACTGCTCCTAAAGTAGCCCCAATCACAACTAAAAAGAATCCAATGAAAACACCAAAAATATAACCTCCTAAGAAAGTAAGAAAAGTTCCAATAGGTATAGAAAGTGCTGTGGAAACTAAATATGATATTGTAAAAAACATTAAAGATAAAAGAAATTTATTTTCTACAAAAATTAGTAACTCTGATAAATTATTTACAGTTAATTTAAAAACAAAATTCAAGTAATCAAAGAAAAGACTTGAAAATAGGATTGTTAAAAGAAAAATTATTGGGATTAGATATCTAATCATCAAAATGTTAAAAATATTTAATAATTTATAATTATACATATTTGAATTGCTCTCTAATGTAAAACTTTAATTCAGATATAGTTAACAATTGACACCGTACAATATGCATAATAAAAGATCTTTGTTATAAATCTTAATGAAGGTGCAATATGAAAAGGACTTATCAGCCAAGTAATCTTGTTAGAAAAAGAAGACATGGTTTTCGTTCTAGAATGGCTACTTCAAATGGTCGAAAGATCATTAATAAAAGAAGAGCACAGGGACGCAAAAATCTTTCAGCTTAACTCTTCGTTATTTATTAAATAAAAATATTAAATTTTGAGAATTTATATCTTACTATTATTTCTTAAAGTTGGGTGGCTAAAATGGATAGCTCAAAACCTATACTTGGTAAAATCACAAAAAAAAGTGATTATTTAAAAATGAAAACAGGATTAAGATTTGTTACACCTGGTTTTATTATCCAAGGAAGAAGTAGAAAGAAAGAAAGCAATTTTGATCCCTACCAAATTAGATATGGTCTCACTTGCTCAAAAAGAGTGGGTAATGCAGTAAAAAGAAATCGAGCAAAGCGAAGACTTAGAGCCTTAGTAAAAAATATTATTCCTATTGAGGGCTTAAAAGGCTGGGATTATGTTTTGATTGGAAAAGAAAAAACTACTGAAGAAATATCGTTTAAAATACTTGAAACAAATCTGAAAGATGCTTTATCTAAATTACATAAAATGGAATTAAAAAAGATTGAAAAAAATTAGAAAATTAATAATCATCCCAATTTATCTATACCAAATTTGCATAAGTCCTTTTTTAGGTCGTAATTGTAGATTTGAACCTACTTGCTCTCAATATTGTAAAGAAGCAATTCTAATTCACGGTATTTTTTTTGGTTCAATATTGAGTATAAAAAGAATTACAAGATGTAACCCATTTGGAGGTTTTGGTTACGATCCCGTGCCAGACAAAAATAAAAAATGATTGATACAAAAGAAGAAATACATCCCATTTTTGATAATTGCCCAAAAAATCTTGAATTTAAGAAATTAAGAAA
>CAJXFN010000107.1 GCA_913052655.1 uncultured Flavobacteriales bacterium
CCCCTAGACCAAGAGCTCTGTGTTCAGAAGCGAATTTATAAGCTCTTTCCATGAACATAAATGTTTGTTGGTCGTCTAGATCTGGTGAGTTTTTATACTCGTCTAACTTTTCAACAAATTCAGAAATTACAGCGTCTAAGAAATAAATCATTGTTTCAACAGCGTCAGTGTCTTTCCACTTATCATAGTGTAATACATTTATTGATGATAAACAGCATACAAAAGACCAGTCTTCGTTAGTCGGCAACATTATTTCAGTACACAAATTACTAGCATTTATACTCCATTTATTTTTCTGGTAAACCTCGGGAGCTCCGTTGTTAGCATTGTCTTTAAAAAATATATAGGGGTAACCGATTTCACCACGTCTTTGTAGAACTTTAGCCCAAATGTTTCTTTTTTCAACGTCTCCATTAATCATTTCTTTCATCCATTTGTCTGTGACTGTCACACCGTGCGTAAGCTCTTGAATAGGATTTCCCTCGGTACCAATATCTAAAAATTCTAGAATATCGTTGTGTTCTACAGGTAAATATGGAGAAAACCTTCCTCTTCTTACAGATCCCTGACTTACAACATCTACCATTGTTTCAAAAAGTTTCATTATGTGTACAGCTCCAGAGGCTTCTCCATTGTCTTTAACTTTTGCGCCTCTAGATCTTATATGCCCAAAATATCCAGAGGTTCCTCCTCCTAATTTAGACATCATTCCAACTTCAGATTGAGAGTAGAGAATATTGCCCATGTCATCAGCGATGTTAGAACCAAAGCAGCTTATTGGCAGACCTCTTTTTTTTCCAAAATTAGACCATACTGGGGATGATAACGAAAAAAAACCCTGTTCCATATATTTATAGAATTTATCTGCAAACCCCTCAATTTGTAGTATTTCTTCGGCTCTTTCTGCGATTTCTTTTATTCTCCCTTCTGGTGTAGTTCCTTCAGGAATATACCCAGCAGCTAAAAAATTCCTACTATGATCTGTTAACCAATTGAAACTATTGTTTTCATATTCCTTGTTAATAGCTATTGGACTATTATCTAACTCTTGTTCTATGCTTAAATTTTCTTGTGCTTTATTCATATTAAAAAAGATCGTCTGCGGTTATACTTTGAGTTCTTTTACTGTAATTAATAGATCTTTTTACAAAAAAGTCTCCGTGTTTAGTTCCTATAATTTCATCATTAAACCACTCTGTTGCATCAAGAATGGCTGGGTCGGTTTTAAAAACTTTTTTTACACCTATACTCTCAAGAGATCTATTAAACCTATCTTTAACAAATTCTTTCACTTGATTTTTTGGTAAAAAGTCTAATTCTCCTTCTTCAAAAATCCAATCGATTAATGCGCTTTCAGCTCCATAAGCGTCAATACACATTGTTTGTATTCTATTTTCGTATTCCTCATCAAACCACTCTGGATTTTCATCTTTTACAATTTTAATTAAGTCAATCCCAAAATCTCCATGAATTTGTTCTTCTTTTGATGTAGCTTCTACTACATTAGAAATACCCTTTAACATATTTTTATGTTTATTAAAGGCCATGATTATTAGGAATTGAGAAAATAGAGAGACGTGCTCTATAAATAGAGAGAAAAGTAATACTGATTCAGTGTAGTCTTTATTACTTTCACTCTTAGAGCTTGCTAAAGCCCCATCTAGATATCTAACCCTTTTCATTATTACTGGGTTTTTTTTCAGGTTTTTAAATTCAGTATTAAGCCCTAGAATTTCTAGTAAATGAGAATAAGCATCTGTGTGTCTAACCTCACTTTCAGCAAAAGTAGCTCCTACTGAACCAATTTCTGGTTTTGGTATTCTATGGTATATATCACCCCAAAAACTTTTAACAGCTACTTCAATTTGGGAAATAGCGAGCATAGCGTTTTTTATAGCGTTTTTCTCAACGCCTGTAAGATGAGTCTTGAAATCTTGTATATCGCTTGTAAAATTGAATTCCGAGTGAATCCAGTATGAATGTCTTATTGCGTCAACATAATCGTACAATTCAGGATATTCATATGGCTTGAGTGTAATTCTACGGCTGAAAACATTTCTTTTTCTTTTTTTGGCTTGGTTATTTCTATATAATATATAAGACTTCGCAACATTTAAATACTCACTTTGCATAAGCGTTTGTTCGACTAAGTCTTGGATCTCTTCAACGTTTGGGACATAATAAGGGATTTCCTTTTTTCTTTCAATCAAGGTGTTATTTACTTTCTCAGAAATTTTTTCTGCTTCACTTTCACCCCCTTCATTAACAGAATTCATGGCTTTAACAATAGCTTCAGTGATTTTTTCAATTAAAAAGGGTTTTTTTTCATGGTTCCTTTTGTAAATTTCTTCTATTCGCATATCTGGGTTTCTTTAAATAAAATTCGTGATTCAAATTACAACAAAACAAACAATCTTATTCTTTTACACGTGATTCTTTTTAACAATAAGACGTTAAAAAATAGAAAACGACCAAAAAAATATAGTCTGAATGAATTCACAATTTTAAAAAAATTAAAGTCATAATGAAGCAAAAAATAATAAGAAAAAATTAATATTTTTTTAACAATAAAAAATAGTAAAAATTTGCTAGATTAATCCTATAAAAACAAAAAAACGGAATAAGCATAAGTTGTTGAAAATCAACACTATGATTTTAGGTCTAAAAATGACATTCTCGTTTTTTAGAAATAGTTTTTAACAACTATGATAAAACACAGTTTAAAATACTTTCAAATAAAATTTTTCCGTCTGTATTGTTCAACTCAACATCTGCCGCTCGCTCTGGATGAGGCATCATTCCAAATACATTTCTGTTTTTATTACAGATACCAGCAATATTTAATGTAGATCCATTTGGGTTTGATTCTTTTGTAATATTACCTTTTTCGTCGCAATATTTGAATAGAATCTGGTCGTTTTCAACAATTTGACTTAGTGTTTTTTCATCTGCATGAAATCTTCCTTCACCGTGGGCAATTGGAATTTTTATTGCAGATTCAGAGTATTGATTTGTTATTAAAGAATTTTTTGTAGTAGGGTATAGGAACACATTCTTACAAATAAACTTGTGATTTGTATTGTGTAAAAGTGCTCCTGGCAATAAGCCTGATTCGCATAAAATTTGAAAACCATTACAAATTCCCATTACATATCCTCCATTATTTGCGTGATTAACAACCTTTTTCATAATTGGAGAGTAATTTGCAATTGCCCCAGACCTTAAATAATCTCCATATGAGAATCCCCCCGGCAAGACAATAAAGTCGCAATTTTGTAAATCTGTATCTTTGTGCCATAGCTTTATAACCTCCTGATTCATAATATTTTTCAGAACATAAACCATGTCCATGTCACAATTTGATCCTGGGAATACAACAACTCCAAATTTCATATATTTATTTTAACAAGTTGAGCAAAATTACATATTAATCATTGAAACACGATAAAAAATAGAACTAAATAGAAAAATAAAAAATATAAAGCCACTAAGACCTTCTTTTTTAGAATAGACAAAGAAATTGCCAATAATAACGCTCAATGGTATAAAAACACAAAATAAAGTTTCTGTATTTTGAGAAAACAAAAATGTAAGAACACTTATAATGAAATAAAATAAAATG
>CAJXFN010000108.1 GCA_913052655.1 uncultured Flavobacteriales bacterium
TTGCCAACTGTGTGTTATGTTTAATTGTATCTTCATCCTCACAATGAACCGCTATCAGCATTGGAGATTTCTCAAATATTTCCTCAAGAATTTTTTTATCATCTACTAACATATCGCCTGTGGATGATCCCATGAAAATTTTTAATGCTCCTACAGTTTTTGGATTTGTTTTTAATACCTCATCTATATTGTTATTTGAGACTCCCATAAAAAAAGTGAAGTTCGCAAGGGAAGTTTTTTCAGCAATTTGAAATTTTTCTTCTAACAGAGCTTGTGTAAGAGATTGAGGGCTTGTATTTGGCATTTCCATAAAAGAGGTTATTCCCCCAGCAACTGCTGCTTTACTTTCTGAATATATATTAGCTTTATATGTAAGTCCAGGCTCTCTAAAATGTACTTGATCATCAATCAATCCAGGCAGCATATATTTTCCAGACGCATCAATTTCTTTGTCTGCATCTATATCTATATTTTTAGAAATTTGTTTTATTCTTTCATCTTCTATTAGTACATCTGAAGTATAAATTTTACCTTCATTTACTATAGAAGCATTTTTAATTAGAGTACGCATTATCTGTTAAATTTTCGGAAAAGACTCTTAATCTTCATCTGTATTACTCCAAAAACAGCTTCTCTAAAAATTCCACCACTCATTTTTGAATTTCCTTCTGTTCTGTCTGTAAATATTACAGGAACTTCTATTATCTTAAATCCATATTTCCAAGTCTTAAACTTCATTTCTATCTGAAAAGCATATCCTACAAATTGAATTCTATTAAATTTTATAGTTTCTAACACTTCTCTTTTATAACACTTAAATCCTGCTGTTGCATCATGAACAGGCATACCAGTAATCAATCTAACATATTTTGATGCAAAAAAGGACATTAATAATCTAGACATTGGCCAATTTACAATATTAACTCCTTTGACATATCTAGATCCAATGGAAACCTCTCCACCTTCCTTATCACATGCATTATAAAGACGTATGAGATCATCTGGGTTATGAGAGAAATCTGCATCCATCTCAAATATATATTTATAATCTTTATTTAAAGCCCATTTAAAACCATGAATGTAAGCAGTACCCAAACCTAATTTGCCTGATCTTTCTTCAATAAATAAACTATCTGTAAATTCTTTTTGAAGATCCTTAACAATTTTAGCGGTTCCGTCAGGAGAACCATCTTCAATAACCAAAATATGAAATAACTTTTCTAAAGAAAAAATCTTTCTTATAATTTTTTCAATATTCTCTTTCTCGTTGTATGTTGGAATTATAATTAAACTATCAGACATTTGGCAAAAATAAATAAACAGATTTATAATACACTTATTGTACTCCGCATTTAATTTCTTTTACCACTGATGGATCTAAAAGAGTGCTTGTATCTCCTAAATTTTCAGAATCTCCTGAAGCTATCTTCCTAAGAATTCTTCTCATTATTTTTCCTGATCTAGTTTTAGGAAGTCCTGAAACAAATTGAATTTTATCTGCTTTCGCAATTGGCCCAACGATCTTAGAAACAAGTTCATTAATTTCCTTTCTTAAACTCTCTTCATCATCAGCTTGATGATGACAAATTACAAATGCATACACACCGTTTCCTTTAATTGTGTGTGGATATCCAACAATTGCTGTTTCACAAACATTTTCGTGCTCATCTATAGCGCTCTCAATTTCCGCGGTACCCAAATTATGTCCCGAAACAACTAAAACATCATCTACTCTACCAGTAATTCTGTACATTCCATCCTCATCTATCAAACATCCATCTCCTGTAAAATATTTATTTTTAAATTTTGAAAAATAAGTCTCTCTGAATCTATTATGATCTCCATAAATTGTTCTAGCCATAGATGGCCATGGAAACTTCACACACAACTTACCTTCTACTGAATTTTTTAAAATTTCCTGACCATTTTCATCAATCAAACAAGTTTGTATTCCTGGTAATGGAAGTGTTGCAAAGGTTGGTTTAGCAGGTGTTACTCCCGCTAAATTAGATATCATAATACCTCCTGTTTCTGTTTGCCACCAAGTATCTACAATAGGAGCATTCCCTTTTCCAATCTCCTGATTATACCAATGCCAAGCGTCTTCATTAATAGGCTCTCCAACAGTACCTAAAACCTTAAGTGAAGATAAATCATAAGGAGTTACAAAATCTAATCCCTTAGCTTCTAATGATCTTATAGCGGTAGGAGCGGTATAAAATATATTTACTTTATTTTCTTCAATAATTTTCCAAAACCTTCCTGCATCAGGGTAAGTTGGAATTCCCTCAAACATCATTGTTGTAGCTCCAGAAAGTAAAGGGCCATAAACAATATACGAATGCCCAGTAATCCATCCTATGTCTGCAGTACACCAATAAATATCACCTTCTTCGTATTGAAAAACATTTTTGAAAGAATACTCAGTGTATATCATATACCCCGCATTTGTATGTACAATTCCTTTGGGTTTACCAGTAGATCCTGATGTATATAAAATAAAAAGTGGATCTTCCGAATTCATGATTTCAGCATCGAAATTTGAATCTACATTTTCTAATTCTTCATGCCACCAAACATCTCTTCCATTCATCATATTTATGCTTGTGTTGGTTCTTTTTAACACTATACATTTTTCGATCGAAGGAGCATTTTTCATGGCATCATCAGATATACTTTTTAATGGGATTACTTTATCACCTCTAAAACCTCCATCTGCAGTAATTAAGATATTGCAATCAGCATCATTAATTCTATCTGATAATGATTTCGATGAAAATCCAGCGAATACAACAGAATGAATAGCACCTATTCTTGCGCAGGAAAGAACAGCAATTGCCAATTCAGGGACCATTGGCATATATATACAGATTCTGTCTCCCTTTTTAACTCCATTTCTCTTTAACACATTCGCAAAACTACATACATTTAAATGTAGCTCTTTATATGTAATATCCCTAGCTTTTTCATCAGGATTATTCGCTATCCACTTTATTGCAACCTGATCTCCTCTTGTTTCTAAATGCCTATCTAAACAATTTTCAGTAATATTTAATTTTCCTCCATCAAACCATTTAACATCTGGTGTTACGAAGTCCCAATCTAATACAATATCCCATTTTTTTCTCCAGAAAAAATTCTCAGCTTTTTTCTCCCAAAATAACTCTGGATTTTTTATACTCTTTTGATACTCTTTCTTATAATCAGCAAAATTTTTAATTCTGTTTCCTTGCATGTTTCAAAAATAATAAAATCCTTGAATAATTTAAGTCAGAAAAAATACTTTAAAAAATAAAATTTTGTAAATTCGCTTCAAATAACAACTATACTAACTATGAAAAAAAATTTACTTTTATTATTGTCTTTAATTACAATTAATTTATCAGCGCAAGATTGTTCAGACTTATTTATCTCAGAATATGTTGAAGGACCTGGAAATAATAATGCAATCGAAATCTATAATCCAACTAGTAATGATATTAATTTAGATGGATATACAATTAACAGATATGGAAATGGATCTCAAACACCTTCTGAGACATGGCCACTAAGTGGATCAATATCATCAGGAGATGCAATATCAATTGGAAACGGACAACTTGATTCAGTTTATGTAAATA
>CAJXFN010000109.1 GCA_913052655.1 uncultured Flavobacteriales bacterium
ATTTGGGATATGAAAATTAAAGATCAAGGTCAGGTTGTAATAGCAACTCATGGTAGAGGTGTTTGGACCGCTACATTAGATGATTTAAAATCTTTTGTTCCCAACCCAGCCACACTACCTCCTGTTCTATTGGAGGCTTTTCAAATGGATACAGATGAAAGTTATAGAATATCAACAACAGTATCTATTAAATCAGTTTATGATTCAATTCAAATTAATGCAAACGATGTTTTAAGAGGTACTTTTTATAATACAGATTCTGTTCTTAATAGAACCTATGAGTATGATGTTGATGATAAAGGTGATTATACTATTCAAGGCTTTGCATACAAAGATGGTGTACAGTATCCATCAAATACATTAGATATTGCTGTAAACCCTATCCTTGAGCCAGTAACTGAGTTTTCTACAATATTTAGTGATCTTGTTGGAGACGAGTTCTATCTTGACAGATTTAGGATTGGAATTCAAGGTGGATTTGAAGGAAGACAGCTACATACTGAGCATCCATATGAATCGGGTGTTGATGGTGGATATTCTGATGGGTATAGCGTTCATGCAATGCTTAATATACCTATCATAATTACTGATTTCACTCCATCTATAAAATTTAATGAGATAGTTATTGTTGAACCTGGAGAGGCTGGATCAAGTTATGGTGATTATAATTTCTGGGACTACGTAATAGTTGAAGCTTCAAAAGATGGAATAAGTTGGACTGAGTTAATTGATGGATATGATTCTGATGCTGACCCAGCATGGTTATCAGCCTATAATTCACAAGCCTTTGGTAACCCAGAATTAATAAGAAATAGAGAGATTAATTTTAGTGCCGGTGGTTTTGCTGTAGGTGATACAGTAAAAGTAAGATTTAGAATGTTTTCAGATGACTTAACTGTCGGTTGGGGATGGATGGTCGATGACCTATATATCCAGAAGGAACCACCTGTTGTTCAAGGTTTAGAATTCACAAAACTAGATAAAAACATATCTATATTCCCTAACCCTACAGATGGGATATTTAATATCAATTTTTCAGATACTTGGGAAGGCGATATAAACTGTGATATAATTGACATATTTGGAAGATCAGTTCATTCTTCAATTTTGGAAAATTCAAATTCTTCATCGGAACATACTATTGACATATCAAGTTCAAATGATGGAATTTATATTGTACAATTAGTACAAGGTGATAAGAAAACTATGAAAAAGATTGTTAAAGAGTAAGGTCATCTTTTGATCTTTACTCTTTTCAAACTTACTCTTCTAAACCTAATATTAATTAATTCGACACCTAGAGTAAAAAATAAAGCAAAGTATATAAATCCTTTAGGAACATCATAGTGAAAGGCTTCAAGAATTAGGGTAAATCCAATTAGTATTAAAAAACTTAGAGCCAATATTTCTAATGAGGGATATCTATCAATTATATCACTTATTTTAGATGAATAGAATATCATAAAAAGAATAGAGATAACAACTGCTATAACCATTAATAATAATATTTCCGTTAATCCAATCGCAGTTAGAATAGAGTCTATAGAAAAAACAAAATCTACTGCTACAATTTGCCATATCACTGAATTGAGACTTACTGATTTTGTACTTACTATCTTTTCATCAAAATTTCCATTTATCTTATGTGATATCTCAAGAACACTCTTAAAAATTAGAAAACCTCCTCCAAAAAATAATATTATATCCTTTACACTGAAATCAAGATAAATAGGTTTGGTTAATCCAATAAACCATGTAAGGCCAAATAACATTATAATTCGCATTACTAATGCAAGTAAAAGACCTAAAACTCTTGCCTTTTGTCTATTTTCTTTATTTACCTTATTAGTAACAATAGATATAAAAATGATATTGTCAATACCTAAAATTATTTCTATGATCGTCAAAGTAAATAATGCCACATAGGTTTCTAATTCAAAAAATATTTCCATATGATATTAAATTTGGTGTATTTAAAATATTATGAGCAATTTTGTTTACTTTGTCATCAAAAATAGTAAAGAA
The DNA here is from genome assembly GCA_913052655.1 of uncultured Flavobacteriales bacterium. Taxonomy (GTDB): domain Bacteria; phylum Bacteroidota; class Bacteroidia; order Flavobacteriales; family BACL11. The sequence goes on from CAJXFN010000109.1 coordinate 2,026, forward strand.
AAATTACTTATTTAAATGAAAAATATTATTGAAGTTAAAGATATTTCCAGACATTATTTTGTTGGTAAACAAATTGTTAAGGCTATTGATTCGATTTCAGTAGATATAAAAAGAAATGAATATGTTTCCTTCATGGGTGCATCCGGATCAGGGAAATCAACACTAATGAATATAATTGGTTGTTTGGATTCACCAACAGGAGGAAATTATAAATTGAATGATAAGGACGTTAGTAATATGTCAGAAAATGAGTTAGCTGATATTAGAAATAGAGAAATCGGTTTTGTTTTTCAGACATTTAATTTACTTCCAAGAGCTTCAGCTTTAGATAATGTATCCTTACCATTAGTATATGCTGGATATTCTTCATCTGAAAGGAAGGAGATGGGGATGAAAGCATTAAAAGATGTAGACCTAATAGATAGAGCTACACACAAACCTAACGAACTATCTGGAGGACAAAGGCAAAGAGTTGCAATTGCTAGGGCACTTGTTAATAACCCAAGTATAATTCTAGCCGATGAGCCTACAGGAAATTTAGATAGTAAAACATCTTATAGTATCATGGATCTATTTACCAAACTTCATGAAAGAGGAAATACAATTATCATGGTTACTCATGAAGAGGATATTGCAGCTTATTCAAAAAGAATTGTTAGATTGAAAGATGGATTAATATCATCTGACAAAAAAAATTAAATTTAAAGTAGTGAATATTCATATTCAAAAAATTAAAAAATCAAAGATTTTAGATATTGATATGTCTGAAATTGGTTTTTGTAAACACTACTCTGATCATATGTTTATGTGTGATTATGAAGAAGGGAAGTGGTGTAAATTTAGAATTATACCATTTCAAGATATAAATCTATCTCCTGCATGTACTACTCTCCATTATGGACAAACTATTTTTGAAGGACTAAAAGCATATAAAAATAATAATGATGATGTTTTAGTGTTTAGACCTGATAAAAATGCAGAAAGATTCAATAAAAGCGCTGAAAGAATGTGTATGCCTAAATTACCTAATGATATATTTATCAACTCTATTCAAGAATTATTAAAAATAGATATAGAATGGGTTCCAAAAGGTAAAAATAACTCATTATATATCAGACCAATTTGTTTTGCACTAGATCCATATATAGGTATAAAGCCTGCAGACAGTTATAGATTTATGGTTATATGTGGTCTGGCTGGTGGATATTATCCAGAACCAGTTAATGTTAAAATTGAAACTAAATATACAAGAGCAATTTCTGGTGGTGTTGGATTTTCTAAAACAGCAGCAAATTATGCAGCTGCACTTTATCCTGCTGTTCAAGCACAGAAAGATGGTTTTCATCAGTTAATTTGGACAGATGGAAAAGAACATAAGTATGTCGAGGAATCTGGAACAATGAATATTTTTTTTGTTTTTAATGATACTTTAGTAACACCTCCACTTGGAGATACTGTTTTAGATGGTGTTACTCGAGATAGTATATTAGTATTGGCTGAAAAACTAAAAATTAAAACAGAAATAAGAAAAATTTCAATCGATGAAATT
>CAJXFN010000110.1 GCA_913052655.1 uncultured Flavobacteriales bacterium
TAATGGAAAAAGGAAAAATTAAAGGTAAATCTTCTGGAAGTATGATGTAATGATATATTATAGATCAGAAGAAGAAATTGATTTAATAAGAGAAAGTTCTTTACTTGTTGCTAAAACCCATGCTAAGATATCAGCACTTATAAAACCAGGGGTTACTACACTTCAGCTAGATAAAATAGCAGAAGAATTTATTAGAGATAATGGAGGTTGTCCTGCATTTAAGGGTTACAGTGGTTTTCCGAATACACTTTGTACTTCTATAAATGAACAAGTTGTACATGGAATACCAAACGATAATCCACTAAACGAAGGAGATATTATTTCAATTGATTGTGGAGTTGTTATGAAAGGTTACTATGGAGATTCTGCTTATACTTATGAGGTAGGAGAGGTTTCTAAAGATGTAAAAAATCTGTTGATTAGAACAAAGGAATCTTTATATAAAGGAATTGAACAGGCAGTTTCCGGTAACAGAATTGGTGATATTGGTTTTGCTATTCAAGCGCATGTAGAACAGTTCGGATATGGAGTTGTAAGAGAAATGGTTGGGCATGGTGTAGGTGAAAATTTACATGAAGAACCACAGGTTCCGAATTATGGACAAAGAGGAAGAGGAATTAAACTAAAAGAAGGAATGGTTATTGCTATAGAACCTATGGTTAATTTGGGAACTAGAAGAATAAAACAACTTTCTGATGGATGGACAATAATAACTGCTGACAAAAAATATTCGGCACATTTTGAACATACTATTGTAGTTAGAAAAGGAAAAGCAGAGGTTTTATCAAGTTTTAAAGAAATAGAAAAGAAATTGAAAAAATAAAAAATGGCAAAACAAGCAAACATAGAATTAGATGGTACGATAATTAAAGCATTATCGAATGCTATGTTTCATGTGGAGTTAGAAAATGGACATATTGTAACTGCTCACATTTCTGGAAAGATGAGAAAATTTTATATTAAACTATTACCAGGAGATAAAGTGAAGATGGAAATGAGTCCTTATGATTTAACTAAAGGAAGAATAACATATAGGTACTAAAAAAATAAATTATGAAAGTACGTGCATCAGTAAAAAAGAGAAGTGAAGATTGTAAAATCGTTAAAAGAAAAGGACGAGTTTATGTAATCAATAAAAAGAACCCTAGATTTAAACAAAGACAAGGTTAATAAATTATGGCAAGAATTAAAGGTATAGATTTACCAAAAAACAAGAGAGGAGTTATTAGTTTAACTTACATTTACGGAATTGGACCATCATACGCTAAAGATATTTTAAATAAAGCTAAAGTATCTCATGACAAAAAAGTACAAGATTGGAATGATGATGAAGTAAATGCAATTAGAAGCATAATTGGAGACGAATATACAGTTGAAGGAGAATTAAGATCTGAAACACAAATGAACATTAAGAGGTTAATGGATATTGGTTGTACTAGAGGTATTCGTCATAGAGTTGGTCTTCCTCTTAGGGGTCAGAAAACAAAAAACAACTCTAGAACCAGAAAAGGTAAAAGAAAAACAGTTGCTAACAAGAAAATTGCTACTAGATAAACATCTTAATTATAAATAACCAATGGCAAAATCAGTTAAAAAGAAAAGAAAAGTAAAAGTAGAAGTATCAGGACAAGCTCATATTCAAGCTACTTTTAACAATATCATAATCTCTCTTACAAATAACAGTGGACAAGTAATTGCTTGGTCATCTGCTGGAAAGATGGGTTTTAAAGGATCTAAAAAGAACACACCATATGCAGCCCAAATGGCAGCAGAGGATTGTGCACAAGTAGCTTTTGAAGCAGGACTTAGAAGAGTTAAAGTATTTGTTAAAGGACCTGGAGCGGGAAGAGAATCTGCAATCAGAACTATTCATAATACAGGTATTATAGTTTCGGAAATTGTTGATGTTACTCCATTACCTCACAATGGATGTCGTCCTCCGAAAAAGAGAAGAGTTTAATTAATTTAAATCAAGAAAAAGAAATGGCAAGATATAGAGGCCCACAATCTAGAATTTCAAGAAGGTTTGGAGAACCAATTTTTGGACCAGACAAAGTTCTAGAAAGAAAAAATTACCCTGCTGGACAGCATGGAGCCAATAGGAGAAGAGGCAAACAATCTGAATATGGTATTCAGTTACAAGAAAAGCAAAAAGCTAAATTTACTTATGGAATTTTAGAAAAGCAATTTTCTAATCTTTTTAAGGAAGCTTTGAGAAGAAAAGGTATTACTGGTGAAATACTTTTACAACTATGTGAAACGAGATTAGATAATATAGTTTATAGATTAGGAATCGCTCCTACTAGAAGAGCCGCGAGACAATTAGTTTCTCATAAACATATTCTTTTAAATGGAGAAATTTGTAATATACCTTCTGCAGCACTAAAAGTTGGAGATGAGGTTAGTGTTAGGGAAAGATCAAAGTCATTAGAAACAATTAGTTCTTCTCTAACAAATAATATCCAATCAAATGATTGGTTAGAGTGGAATTCTGATTTAATGCAAGGAACTGTAAAATCATTTCCCGAAAGAAGTCAGATTTCAGAAAATATTAAAGAACAACTAATTGTTGAACTTTACTCTAAATAAAAATTTTAATAAAAAAGAATAAGAATATGTCAATTTTGAATTTCCAAAAACCGGATGAAGTTATTATGTTAGATTCTGTTCAGAATCAAGGACAATTTGAATTTCGTCCTTTAGAACCTGGTTATGGTCTGACTGTAGGAAACGCATTAAGAAGGGTGTTACTTTCTTCATTAGAAGGTTTTGCAATAACCACAATAAAAATTACTGGAGTTGATCATGAATTTACAACTATTAGTGGTGTCGTTGAAGATGTTACTGAGATTGTTTTAAATCTCAAACAAATACGATTTAAGCAACAGATTGAAGATGAGAATGCTGAGAAAGCTGTAATGAAAATTTCTAAAAAGGAAATTATAACTGCAGCAGATTTAGGTTCTAGTTTATCTAACTTCCAAGTTCTAAATCCAGATCAAGTAATTTGCACTACTGATAAAAATACAGATTTTGAAATGGAGTTTACAATAGAAAAAGGGAGAGGATATGTTCCTGCAGAGGAAAATCATAATGAGGATTTACCCTTAGGATCAATCGCAATAGATTCTATTTTTACTCCTATAAAAAATGTAAAATATAATGTTGAGAATTACAGGGTTGAACAAAAAACTGACTTTGAGAAATTAAATATAAATATTTTAACAGATGGTTCTATTAACCCTAAAGAAGCTCTAACAGAAGCAGCCAAGATTTTAATTCAGCATTTTATGTTATTTTCTGATGAAAAGATTAATTTTGACACAGAAGATGATAATGAATTTGATGAAGATTCGTTACATATGAGTCAATTATTAAAGACTTCATTAGTAGATTTAGGATTATCTGTCAGATCTCTAAATTGTCTAAAACATGCAGAAGTATTTACATTAGGAGAATTAGTTTCTTTCTCTAAAAATGATTTATTAAAATTCAGAAATTTTGGTAAGAAATCATTGACTGAGCTTGAGGAATTAGT
>CAJXFN010000111.1 GCA_913052655.1 uncultured Flavobacteriales bacterium
TGGAGATTCCATTTGAAATTAATGCACTTTCGGCACACAGAGTCCCACATTTAGTAGAGGAATTCGCGTCAAATGCACGCAAAAACGGAATTAAAGTAATTATTGCTGGAGCTGGAGGTGCTGCTCATCTACCAGGTGTAGTCGCTGCGTTCGCTACAGTTCCAGTAATTGGAGTCCCATGTAGATCCTCCATATCAATAGATGGATGGGATTCAATTTTATCTATACTACAAATGCCTCCCGGTATTCCGGTAGCTACAGTTGGATTAGATGCGGCTCAGAACGCTGGAATTTTAGCTGCTCAAATTTTAGGAACTGATAATGATGAGATTCATGATAAAATTGCTGAATACAAGGACAATTTAAAAAACAAGATTGTTAAAGCAAATCAAGATTTAAAAGTTCACGAATATAAATTTAGAACTAACTAATTAAAATAAGACCTTTTACAAGAGGTCTTTTTTTTATTAAATATTTAATTATGGAAATAATTAATTTAGGAAATCAAAATTCAATCTTTAATCAATTTATTAGTGAAATTAGAAATATTGAAGTTCAGAATGATTCAATGAGATTTAGAAGAAATTTGGAGAGAATTGGAGAAATATTCTCATATGAAATTAGTAAAAGAATGAAATATTCGAACACTAAAGTTACAACACCACTTGGTATTTCTAGTGAGAATCTAATATCTGAAAAACCTGTATTAGCAACAATATTAAGAGCAGGATTACCACTTCATCAAGGTTTTCTAAATTATTTTGACAGCTCTGATAATTCTTTTATTTCTGCATATCGAAAACATAAAAAAGAAGGTGATTTTGAGATTAAAATAGAGTATATGTCTGCTCCAGAAATAACAGGAAGAACCATAATTTTATGTGATCCAATGTTAGCTAGCGGATCCTCTATGATTCTTGCAATACAATCATTATTAACAAAAGGTAGACCTAAACACATCCATATTGTATCAGTCATAGCTTCCAGTGAAGGAATAAATTACCTAAAAGAAAATATTCCTGCTCAAAATTTCACTTTATGGATTGGAGCAGTTGATAAAGAATTAACATCACAGTCTTATATTGTTCCTGGACTTGGAGATGCTGGAGACCTTGCCTATGGCAAAAAATTATAAGTTATAAAATTATATTTTGAAATTTGTTTTGAAAAAACATATATTTTTTGATTTAGATAGAACACTATGGGATTTTGAAACAAACTCCCACGAAACACTTTTAGAAATCTATAATAAATATAATCTAAGAGAATTAGGAATTGAATCTTGCATAGAGTTTATTGAAGAATATAAGAAAATAAATGAGAGATTATGGGAAATGTATAGAGTAGATAAAATTTCTCAAAAAGATTTAAGAAGGGAGAGATTTCAAAAAACTTTAGAATTGTATAACATTTGTAATATAGATTTATCAGAAAAAATAGGCGAAGATTATATTGAGATCTGTCCTAGAAAAACGAAGTTATTTCCTGGGACTATTGAAATTTTAAATTATTTAAAATCAAAATTTTATTTACACATTATAACAAATGGATTTCATAAAACACAACATATTAAACTAGAATTTTCTAATTTAACTCCTTATTTTCAACAAGTTATTACCTCAGAACAAGTAGCAGTAAAGAAACCACATCCTAAAATATTTGAATTTGCACTCTCTCAGGCAAATGCTAATTCAGAAGATAGTGTTTATATTGGAGATGATTTAGAAATAGATATTTTAGGATGTCAAAACTTTGGAATAGATGGTGTTTATTTTAATCCTAAAAAAATTGAACATCAAGAAAACCCTAAATATGAGATTAGTTGTTTATCTGAATTAAAGAAGTTATTTTAAATCCCCCTTTTTCTAAATCTTGCCAAAAATTAGGATAAGATTTTTGTACTACTTCAATATCATTTATTTGTACTTCTCCAAATCTTAAACAAAGAGGAGCGAAGCTCATAGCCATTCTATGATCTCTATATGTTTCGATTTCTCTGGTTGTACTTAATTTTTTTAATTCTCTCTCAACTGATTTTTTTCTGTCAGTTTCCTTATCTTTTAAAGTAGAAAGTCCCGTTAATTCTAAACTTATTCCTAATCCAAAAAACGTGCAATATAGAGGTTGATATAAATCTGGAGTATTTAGTAAATCTATTGTATAAGGAATATTTTGGTTTTTACTCTTAGATAAGATTAAATCGCCATTAATAAATTCAGAATTGACTCCTAAAATTTTAAAAAAATCTATTACTCTTGCATCACCTTGTATAGAATTTTGAGAAAGTCCATAAAGTTTTATATTACAATCATTTGACAAAGCAGCAATTTCAAACCAAAAAGAAGCAGAAGACCAATCCGATTCTACCACATAATCCTTTGCAATATATTTCTGATTCTTAATAGATATGATATTATCCTCATGTAAGAAATTTATTCCAAATTCTCTCATCAAATCTAGAGTCATTAAAATATATGGTTTAGAAACTATTTCTCCAACAATCTCAAGTTCTAACCCTTTTTCTAAAGTTGGGGCAATTAACAATAATGCACTAACAAATTGAGAGCTAATACTTCCATCAATTTGTATTTTTCCACCAGAAAAATCCATCCCCTTTATTCTAAGTGGAGGATAGTGTTCTTCTCCAACATATCTTATTTTTGCACCTAATTTTCTTAAAGAATCTACTAATTGCTTTATAGGTCTTTGCTTCATTCTTTCACTTCCAGTAAGCAAATATTCGCCTCCCTCTTTCTTTGAAAGAAAAGCCGTTAAAAATCGAAACGAAGTACCCGCAGCACCTACATCTATTATACTGTTTTTTAATTTTAATGCTTTTTGCAAAGCAATAGTATCCTCAGAATTTGAAAGATTTTTAATATTAAATTTTTCTTCACAAAGTGCCTGTATTATCAATAATCGGTTTGAGATACTTTTAGAATATGGCAAATCAATTTCACAATTGACCTCATTTGTAGGATGAGAAATTTTATAATTCATCTGGTGAAAATAAATGATCTATTGAACACTTACCAATTTGGTTTAATAAGGAGAAACTTATTTTACCATCCTTATTCTTTTTATCGTTAACTAAAAAAGGAAGTAATTCCGACTTTTTTGGAGGATGAGGCAACGAAAAATTAGATAAAATATAATTTTTAATCTCTAACTTATTATCCATAGAAAGATGGGACAACTCTGTCTCGAGTAATATACCTGCAAAGACTGCCTCTCCATGTGAAATAGGAGTTCCTTTTTTTAAATAAAAGCTTTCTATTGCATGTCCATAGGTGTGTCCGAAATTGAGTTTTTTTCTTTCATCTTTTTCTAAAGGATCAGATAAAACAATATTATTTTTAACAACTATAGAACTACTAATTATTTCTTCCCACGAAAGGTTTCCAAATGAAACAGAAGTTATTTTATTCCATAAAGATTCATCTGCAATAAGTGCATGTTTTACTACTTCTGCAAAGCCAGATTTCAATTCATTTTCAGGCAGAGTCTGTAGAAAATTATGATC
>CAJXFN010000112.1 GCA_913052655.1 uncultured Flavobacteriales bacterium
CTGACCGCTATTGTTAGACTAGATAAACTATCACATATATAATTTGATAAACTAATATTAACAATAGGACTGAAATTATTTTGATTAATATTATAAGTAATTGTTTGGTTATCCACATCTCCAAGTTCAGAATTAATTGTGGTTGTAAAAATTAATGTTGAACAAGGATTTACAAATAGATTATCAAAAGTAATTGTACTCGAATTTCCAAGTGTGAAATTATTACCATCTGGGACACTTTGACTAATCATCTCTACTCCACCTCCAACTATATTTGTTATAGTAAAACTTCCTAAACAACCACTAGACCATGAACAAGGAGTAATTATAACTTGATTGGAAGATATAATTGTACTAACAACTAACATTGTATTAACACTAATATTTCCACCCGCGGCAATTAAATCAGCTGTTCCAATAGTATCACCAACATTTAAGGAAGAAATATCAAAATAACCTGCATTTGATTGAAAAAGAGCGGTTGACATATCAACCTGACCAGAATCTTGACTGACCGCTATTGTTAGACTAGATAAACTATCACATATATAATTTGATAAACTAACATTAACATTAGGACTGAAATTGTTACCATATAAAACGCTAACAGAATCTATACAACCATTAGCATCAGTAATTGCTAAACTATAATATCCTACAGTTGTAGTAGAAATAGTAACATCTGTTCCCTGAGAGTTTGAGGTTGTTAAATAAATACCAGAAGGAGAATAAAAATCATATACATATGGAGAAACACCCCCAGTTACTGATCCAGTAATACCATTTGTGTCAACTGTAAGACTAGGCGCTAACTCATTAGGTTGATTAACAAATCCTGAATCTAATAATACGCATCCATTTGAATCAATAATGTTTACAAAATATAAACCAGAAGATATTGAATATAAATCCTGAGTTGTATCTCCTGTATTCCATAAAAAACTATAAGGCAATGTTCCTCCTGAAGCATTTAAAAGCAACATTCCATCAGTATCCCCATAACATTCAACATCTACACTAGTAATCTGAGACATTAGTGATTGTGGTTCACTTACATAAAAAGAATCTATTAATGTACAACCATTTGAATCTGTAATTAATAAATCATATAAATTTACAGGTAAATTAATTATATTATTTGTTGTATCTCCATTACTCCAACCAAAAGCATAAGGAGTTAACCCCCCACTAACTGTTACATTAATTTGCCCATCACTGGATCCGTTACATGAAATATTATCTACAAATGAAACTAAACTTAAAGGAAGTGGTTCATTTATCTGGAAACTTTGAGATGAAAAACATCCAAATGAATCAGAAAATGTTACAGTATAATTTCCAGCGGACAACGAATCTATTGATTGACTAGTATCCCCATTATTCCAAATATAAATAAGATTACTATTTGAATTCAAATCAATAAATCCATCATTACCCCCACTACAACTTACATCAATAACATTTGAATTAACAACTAAAACATTTGGACCAATAATTGTAAATGTATCTACTCTTTCACATAAAGTAGAATCAACTATTCTTAGAATATAATCTCCAGCCAAAAGTGAATCTGGATTAACAGTATTTCCATTTAGATCAGTATAATAATCTAAATATGGAGGAAATCCTCCAGAGGGAGATACTGTAATTTTACCATCATTAAGGTTACAAGTAGAGTTATATACAGTAAAATTTGATTTTAAATTATCACATGGTGGAAAAACTGTAATAGTAATAACCTGCGCTGTATTCTCTATTGCAGGGGCAGGACAAAAATCATCAGAAACTTTTATAACAAATGAGAAAACACTAGGTCCCTGACTAAAACATCCATTATTTAATTGGGAACAATCTGTTATCCATTCAAAATGTCCGGCTCCAGTTCCTCCAGAGGTTATAAATGGAGGAGGCGAATTTGTTCCAATTTGAGTAAAAGTGGCACATGGTGGATTATTACACAATTGATTATTTTCATAATCATAAAACTGACCACCAGATACTTCAAATAGTAAATCTTGTTGTGAACCATTTGGATATAAATCATAATCATTCGCTATAAAATCAAAATTTATTGTATCACCACAGTGGACTAATGTATCCCACTGATATTGAGGATTTTGGCTAGGATAATAAAAAGGAGGGACAACTGACGGTCTAACATTACATAAAGTATCAGCTCCAATATTTCCGTTAGTAGTATCTCCTAAATTACATATTGGAGATGTTAAAACTACTTGAATTTCTCTAAATACCTCAGATATCAATTGACCACATCTAAATGAAGATACTTTTGTACATGTAACATAATTTCCTTGCATATTAGCTGGGTAAGAAGTTCTACCACTTACTGGATCCAGAGTAATTTGATTTATTGGGTTATTAAAATCAAATCCAGATGAAAAAGGTATGGCTGTAGAATTAGGATTTAAATAATCGTAAGATGTTTCATCAAGGGGAGGAGCAAACTCATATGAAATAGAATCTAATTCTTCATCAAAAGCGTTATGACTATATGTAAAACCATTGAAACTAGAATTTGGATTAAATCCATTATATGTTTCTAAAATAGTCCTTGGTTTTTCGTAAAATTTAGGAGAGTTGTCATAACAATTATTGTTATTTGGCCACACTACTCCACTAGTATCAGTATATGGGTACATTGCTGTTCTTAATGTAAATCCATAATTATTGGGGTTATCAATATTAATAATTGCTCCATTCCTACAACAATCAGACCATGTAAAATGCCAGCCGTCATTATCTGGATTCCCTGTAATCCTTATTGTATCAGAACGATAAATATGTTCCTCTACAGATCCTATACCGTTACCAGCGTATCCAATATTCATACCACCACAATTATACATCATATTACTACCGTTAATAGTATCACATATTGGTGATATATCATTAGTTTCAACATAATTTAATCCTATGGTTTGTAATGTTGGGTGGTTATGAACATTAATAAAAGTGTTCGTATCAATTGGAATCCCTTGACAATCTCGATAAATGATTACATTAAATACGTAATATCCTGCCTTTGAACCACTTTTAATACAAGTGTAAGTTATTTCCCCACCCATTAGATGGGTAGAGTAGATTGGATTAATAAAAAAGAAAGAAAAAATTATAGTCAGTAAAAAATTTTTCATGGTTTTAGTATAATTTATTAAAAGCAAAGTTATACAAAATTAATGTTTTTTAAAAAAAATTAATTGTAAATTAGATAATTACGAAATTCTATTCCAATGATTTTTTTCTTTAGAATATAAATTATAAAAATTTAAAATATTTTTATTTTCAGGATTAGTTAAATTTTCATCATTTTTTAAAATTTCTATAGCAATTTTCCTAGAGTATTCTAAAATTTTAATATCTTTTGTTAAATCTCCAATTTTAAACTGAA
>CAJXFN010000113.1 GCA_913052655.1 uncultured Flavobacteriales bacterium
ATTAGAAACACATGATGAAAAGGGAGATTTTTTGATAAAAATTAAGAAAGAACAAATGATTCATGAGTATGTATATGCTTCACATCCATTTGATGTTATTGGTTGTGACGGATATAATTTCCCTTATGCTTTTTCTATTCATGATTTTGAGCCTATTACTGGTAGAATTCATCAACCTCCTCCAGTGCATCAAACTTTTGAAACAGATAGGTTTGTAATCTGTTCTTTCTGCCCTAGATTATATGATTATCATCCAGAATCTATACCAGCACCGTATAATCATTCTAATATTGATTCTGATGAAGTGTTATATTATGTAGACGGAGATTTTATGAGTAGGAATCATGTTGAGGAAGGTTATATTTCTTTACACCCAGCGGGAATTCCTCATGGACCACACCCGGGTGCTGCAGAAAGGAGTATTGGACAAACAAAAACTGATGAATTAGCCGTCATGGTTGATACTTTTGCTCCCTTAAAGATTACAAAGAACGCAATAGATTTATCAGATGGAAAGTATCACAAGTCATGGATATAATTTATTAAAATTATGAGTGAAATAAAAAATACTGAACAAAAAATAGAAAAAATATTCAAAGAAGCACAAGATTTCTTGCCACTTCTTGGTACAGATTATGTAGAGTTTTATGTCGGTAATGCAAAACAATCAGCTTACTATTTTAAAACTGCTTTTGGTTTTCAATCATTTGCTTACAAGGGGCTTGAAACTGGAAGTAAAGATGTAACTTCTTATGTGTTGATTCAGGATAAAATCAAAATTGTTTTAACGACTCCTTTAAACTCAAAATCTATTGTTAATGATCATTTAAAAAAACATGGAGATGGTGTTAAAGTAATCGCTTTATGGGTAGATGATGCAACAAAATCATGGGAAGAAACAACTAGTAGGGGAGCTAAATCATATATGGAACCTACAACTGAGAAAGATGAGTATGGAGAGGTGATAAGATCAGGAATTTACACTTATGGAGAAACTGTGCATATCTTTGTTGAAAGAAAAAATTATGAAGGTGTTTTTCTGCCTGGATATGAAGAGTGGAAATCTGAATATACCCCAATACCAACAGGTCTGAAATATATTGACCATATGGTTGGTAATGTTGGGTGGAATCAAATGGATAAATGGGTAAAATATTATGAAGACGTAATGGGTTTTGTTAATTTTTTATCTTTTGATGATAAACAAATAACTACAGAATATTCAGCTTTAATGAGTAAGGTCATGAGCAATGGAAATGGACGTATAAAATTTCCAATAAATGAACCAGCGGAAGGTAAAAGGAAATCACAAATTGAAGAATATTTGGATTTTTATGAAGGTTCAGGAGTTCAACATATTGCTGTAGCTACAGATGATATAATTACTACAGTAAGTGAATTACGAAACAGAGGAATAGAATTTTTATCTGTTCCACCAGATGAATATTATAAAGCTGTGCCTTTAAGACTTCAGGAACATAATCATGAACTAAAAGAAGATATAATCACTTTAAAAAAACTTGGAATTTTAATTGATGCTGATGAAGAAGGATATTTATTACAAATTTTCACTAAACCACTGCAAGATAGACCTACATTGTTTTTTGAAATCATTCAGAGAATGGGAGCAAGGGGATTTGGAGCTGGTAACTTTAAAGCATTATTTGAAGCAATAGAAAGAGAACAAGAAAAAAGAGGAACATTATAATTATGATAAAAATTGGAGAAAAAGCACCCGAAATAAACTCTATTGATCAAAATGGAGAAAAGATAACTTTAAAACAATTTCTTGGAAAGAAAATTGTTTTATATTTCTATCCTAAAGACATGACGCCTGGATGTACAGTACAATCATGTAATTTAAGAGACAACTATCAGCAACTTTTAGATAGTGGTTATGTTGTGTTAGGCTGTTCTGCTGATAGCCCGGAAAAACATCAAAAATTTATTGAGAAATATGACCTGCCATTTCCATTAATTTCTGATCAAAGTAAAGAGGTTTTAAACAAATTTGGTGTATGGGCATTGAAAAAATTTATGGGTAAAGAATATATGGGAATATTACGCACAACATTTGTAATAGATGAAAATGGTATAGTAGAAGACATTATTACAAAAGTTAAAACAAAAGAACATACTTCTCAGATATTAAGACAGAGTAACTGACAAAAAATTTATTTCAAATATTAAATACTCAATCAATGAAAAATATAATTTTAGTTTTATTTAGTTTAATTATCACGTTAATTTCATATTCACAAGAAACCAGAAAAGAATTAAGAGAAAGAAGTCCAAATAGATTAGTTCTTCAGTTAAATGGAGGAGTATTTTCGAATTACACTTATGATATTGATCCTACTAGTGATGAGTTTATTAATCAAAAGTTTCGAATGTCTAATGTTACATATAGCGGAATGTTAGGATATAGAAGTGGTTTTAACTCTGATAAATATAAATTTTCTTCAACTGGAAGAGACAAAAATTGGGGTAATTTATTTGCAGTATTTTATCAAAATGGCATGATAGATGGTGTAGGACTATCTGACCTTGATAAAAAAGACATGAAAATATTCATTACAAATTTAAACCAAAGAGTTAAATTTACTGAGTTACAAATTGGTGTGGTTTGGAGAGAGTTTTTTAGGTTTTCTGGAGGTAAGGGAACTGTTAAGGTGCTCGAAACCTTAGAAGATTATACTGATTTAGATAATGTTGACTATAATGTTTTTACAACTGGAATAAGCTTAAGATTTGGTAGATTAACTCCAAGTTTCAATTGGACTATAATGTCTAATGATAGTTTTGAAACTACAATGAGTAGATTTGATGTTCAGGTTGGGTTCAATTTATATTTTTGGAAGAAAATCTTACATAAGGATAAACACCTTATAAGCGAGTAAAAGAAATTGAATAAAACGAATAACAAAATGAAAATCTTAGAATTATGAATGATAAAGATAAAAAACAATGGATATTTAGTCCAGGTATATCAAATTTAGAAATAGATGAGAGGGAAGTTTATGAAAATTTAAGTAGAGAAGATAAGATACTTGCAGAAATACAAGCACAAACACGAGATATAAGAAATATTAAATCTAATGTTCGGTTCTTTTTTTGGATTACTTTTATATCATTGATCATATCACTTTTAACCACACTATTTATAACAACTAATTTTTGAGTTATATATATCTAGTGTGAAATAAAAAGGCCTAAAGCAAAAAATCATACTCTATTTTACTAGATATAATAGAGGAATTATATGCGGTGAGGAAGGGATTCGAACCCCCGAAACGATTTCTCGTTTACACGCTTTCCAAGCGTGCGCCTTAAGCCACTCGGCCACCTCACCAAAATTTTCGCAAATCTATAAAAAATTAGTTGCTAAT
>CAJXFN010000114.1 GCA_913052655.1 uncultured Flavobacteriales bacterium
TCTTCTTTAATTTGTATAAGTCCATTATAGTAGAGTAACCTGATCTACAAATAATGATCTCAGATTCTAATAAAGCTATATTTAATTCTTCTGATTTTAAATGTGAGTAAATAGTATGAATTCCATATTTTTCTGTTTTGTTCTCATCGGTTTTTCCTAATATTATAATAGATTTTTCTTTTATATTTTCCAATTCTCTCTTTGCGATATTTTCTAAAATTGTTCTTTGAGGTTCTGGCCCTGAAATAAGAAAACAATATTTATATCTAATGTCGAGATCTTTTTTTTCAAGTCGTGATAAAGGACCAATAAATTTAAATGTATCATTTTTAAAATCAATCTTAGAAAGTTGATCAGATAAGAGATTGTTGGAAAAATCTGGAATCCAACATTCAATATATTTCCCAATAAAGAAATGATTAATTTTTTTAATTAATTTAGAAAATACTGGGGATATAATATTTATTTGGTGCGTTATAAAAACACAAGGTATGGATTTATTCCACATTCCAAATCTATTGTCAGAAATAACACCATCTATTTTTTTAGAATGAATTATTTTTCTAAGAGAAAAATATTCTGTAATTATTCCTATAACTAATTTTGGAATCTGTATCAAGATTTTTATTACCATTTTTTTACTATTTGGATATGTTATGTTGTATCCTTTAATATGGCAAAACTCTAATTCAGGGAATTCAGATTTTAATAATTTATATGATCTTCCGTTTGTTGATATTACTACTTCAAAATCATATTTTATTAAATGATGAATTATTGGAATACATCTAGATGCATGACCTATTCCCCAATCTAGTGGAGCTACTAAAATTCTTTTTTTTTGTTTCACATGCCGAAAATAGATAAAACAATTTATTTTTGTAGAAAAAATTGATTTGGGAAAGAATAAGTTAAAAAGATTTCTGGAAATGAAAGATCTCCCTCATGTAATTGAACCAGAAACGTATGATTTAAAAGAAGATATTTCATTAAAAGGGAATTGGAACAAGAAATTTTTTAAGAATGATAATCCAATTGTTTTAGAGTTAGGATGTGGAAAAGGAGAATATTCTGTTGCCTTAGCGGAGAGGTTTCCTGAAAAGAACTTTATAGGAATTGATATTAAAGGAAATAGAATGTGGGTAGGAGCAAAAGATTCGATTGAAAAAGGAATGAAGAATATAGCTTTCTTAAGAATCAGAATTGAGAACATCTTGAAATGTTTTGCTAAAAATGAAATAAGTGAAATCTGGATCACGTTTCCAGATCCTCAAATCAAACATAAAAGACAATCTAAAAGATTAACACATCCAAATTTTCTTAAGAAGTATAATCAATTTTTGAAGAAAGATTCTACAATACATTTAAAAACAGATAGTGCATTTTTGTATGGATACACCTTAGGTATTATTCAGGCAGAATCTCATGATCTTTTAGATTGCACAAACGATTTGTATAATGTACATCAAATTAGAGAGAATATTGATATAAAAACTCATTATGAAAAAATATATCTCGAAAAGGGAACTCCTATAACATACACAAAATTTAAATTGAGATATTGATGGAAGGTTCTATTTTCTTTCCTAAATAGAATTAAACTGAAATCACAATAAAACCTTATATTTGCTATTAGAATATTTAAGGATGAAGATAGAAAAGAAACAAATAGAATTAGCACTTTCTCAGATAAAAATGCCAGAGGGTAATATCACCATATGGGAAAGTGGTGTGGTTAAGAATATTCAAGTTTTTGGTGATGAGGTTGAGTTGGATATTGAAATAAAGAATCCTACACTTCAGTATAAAAAAAGAGTTGAGGTAGATTGTATAAAAATTATTCATGAGAAAGTATTTCAGAAGGCAAAAGTTAAAGTCAATTTTAAAATTTTACCATCTGAAGTAAAGCCAAATCAAATAAGAGGAAAAGAAATTCCCGGAGTTCAAAACATAATTGCAATCTCATCTGGTAAAGGAGGTGTAGGGAAATCTACTATTACTGCAAATTTAGCAGTTGCTTTATCAGATTTAGGACATAAAGTTGGTGTTATTGATGCTGATATTTATGGTCCTTCCATGCATATAATGTTTGATTTAGAAGGAGCTACTCCAACAACTACTAATGTAAATGGTAAATCAAAAATAAAGCCCTTAGAGAATTATGGGGTAAAATTACTTTCTATAGGTTTTTTCGCACAAGCGCAACAAGCTGTTGTTTGGAGGGGGCCTATGGCATCAAAAGCATTAAATCAACTTATTTGGGATGCGACTTGGGGTGATTTAGATTATTTATTAATTGATTTACCACCTGGAACAGGTGATATACATTTGTCTTTGGTTCAATCGTTGCCAGTAACTGGAGCTGTTGTTGTAACTACTCCACAAACTATTGCTCTAGCAGACGCCAGAAAGGGTGTTAATATGTTTCAGTTAGATAGTATAAATGTTCCTGTTCTTGGTGTAGTTGAGAATATGGCATATTTCACTCCTGAAGAATTGCCGGAAAATAAATATTATATTTTTGGAAAAGAAGGAGCAAGGGTGTTGGCTGAACAAATGAATATTGATTTATTGGGAGAAATTCCGTTAGTTCAATCTGTGAGAGAAGCTGCTGATATTGGGAGACCTGCGGTTTTACAAGGATCTACTAAAGTAGCAAACGCACTTTCAGATTTAGCTAAAAAAGTTGTCCAAAATATTGATAAAAGAAATAATGAACTAGAAAAAACAAAAGCTGTTGAGTTAACAAATAAAGCTGGTTGTTCTACAAAATAATTTATTATGGCTATAATTACAGACGAAAATATAATTAATAAGATTGAAGAGGCATTAAAAAAAATCAGACCATACTTAGAGGCAGATGGTGGAGATATTTCTCTAGTGGAGGTAACGGAAGATATGGTGGTAAAAGTAAAGCTTATGGGAGCTTGTAGTAGTTGTAATGTAAGTATGATGACACTTAAAAACGGAGTAGAAGTAGCAATTAAAAACGCACTTCCTGAAGTAAAAGAAGTGATTGATGTTACTTCACTTTAAAAAATATAGGTATGAGAAATACCTTTACATATTCAAATCAATTTTTTAATCTTAAGAACTTACTTAGTTATAGTAAAACATTTACATACTCAAGTATTTTGCTTTCTAATAAAATTGAAGACAAATATTCACAATACCAAACGGTTGTTTGTCTTGGTTCAAAGAAAACAATATCTTCTGATAAAAATTCTTTAAACAAACTTAGAAATTTTCATGATAAATATAAAGATTGGATGTTTGGTTTTCTTTCATATGATTTAAAAAATGAAATAGAAAATTTAA
>CAJXFN010000115.1 GCA_913052655.1 uncultured Flavobacteriales bacterium
AGTGCTAATTTCATTACTTCATTTCTATCTAAAGATTTTTTGTCATCAGTAAATGTTCTGCATTTTGCAGAATTCATATCATGCATTTCTACTAAATCATTTCCTTCTAAGTTCTTTGTTATACTTCCAGAGGTGTGTACATCTACTATACTTCCTTTTGTATTGTTTTTAATGAATTCCACATGTGATCTGCTATCAATCACAGGTTTTGTTTGTGGCATGAGTAAAACAGTTGTGAAACCTCCTGTTATTGCTGATTGTATGCCCGATTTTAAATCATCTTTATATTCGAATCCAGGTTCACGAAAATTACAATGTATATCCATCCATCCTGTAGAAAGATGTAGATTTTTTTCTGAATACTCAAAAACTCCATTTTTAGTAATTTTCTTGTCTATTTTTTTGATGATACCATCTTCAATAAGTATATCTTTTACTTTGTTATGATGTTTGGAGTTTACATCAATAATTCTTGCAGATTTTAGGATTACTTTCATGATTGTATTTTTTTAATAAGTAAAATTTCAATTAGGATAAATATTAAGGATAACAGTATAAATAATTTCCAATATTCTTTATCCTTATCCAGCTTGTTTAGATTTTCATTCACATTTAAATCTGATAAAAATATAGAGGTATTTTCAATATTATTTAGATTTATAAAGTTCAATAATTCACTTTCTGTATATTGTTCCGTATTGCTTTCTTCACGAGAATAATTGAAAGAAATACAGGATAACAACTCGTTCTCTTGAGTTAACTGATAATGATTAGCTTGTTGAATTTGATTATGTGTAGACAAATATAGATTTTTATTTTCTATTAGATTTTCTGTAATAATATCTGTATTTTCTGACTTTAGATGAAAAATGTTGTCTAAATTCATATTAGATTTTTTAAACTTTATCTTATTACCTTTGTTAATAGTGTAATATAGATTCTCAGATCCTACTGATTGTAAGGCCATATTATAAAGAGTTGTAACAAATAATGCGTGTTTCGTAAAACTATTACCTTCAGAGATTGATGAAGTAAATAGATATGTTTCTCCCTTTTCATTATTATAAGAGTTTAGAAATTTGTCTCCATTTTCAAAAGTAAATATATCTTCTTTAATCACTTTATTAGAATTTTGTAATGAATAATATTGATTTACACTAGGTAAATGAATGTCTTTTCTAAGTGTTTTACTACTAAATACATTGTTGAAAATTTTATGATTTAAATTTATTTTAGAAATGTTAATTTGTGAATTAATATATTTTTTAAATAAATTGGTATTAAGATTTTGTAGTAATAAGTTATAGTGATCTATATCTGCTTCCTTAGCCGGTATAATGCATACACTTCCTCCATTATTTACATATGTTTCTAAAAAATCTATTAAACCAGAACTAAAGTGTAAGATGTTGTTAAGTATTATAAGATCTTGTGTACTAAGTAAGTTATAATCTAACTGATTAATGTTTTGACTGGTGTAGACTATATTCTCTTCATTTTCGTATATTTTTTTAATATAAGTATTTTCTGAATCAGAAATCTGACATACCTTTATTTCTGAATTTACATTGATACTAAAGTATATTTTGTTATCAAATGTGATTGGGTGATCTTCAATACTTATTACACCATTTAGATGACTTTCATCAACTGAAGTGAAACTTAGTTCTATTTCTTTTGATTCGTTAGATAAAAGTGAAGTAATTTGTTGTGTTTTATGTTTATTGTTAATTTTTAGATTTATAGAAATATCTTCTTCATTTCTTGTTGAATTATTTGTAATTCTTGCATAAATGATATTTGAATTACCATTAGTATTAATTGGTGATTTTAAATAGCAAGTATCAATACTGATATTATTATTTGTCTGTGTACTTATTGGTATTAATATTCTTTTTGAAGAAGAATCATTATTTATTAAATCATTTAAATTATAATTGATTTTCTGAAAATCAGATATGACAAATAAGGTATATGACTCAGATGTAATACTTTCAACTTTTTGAAAAACATCTAAAATTTTCCTATTTTTTGAAGAAGTTGTAATGTTTAAAATATAATCTTTTGATTCCTTTTTGTTTTTAATCAAATTCTCTGTAGAATTAAAATTATTTGTAATAACTCTAATGTTTGGATTGTTGGAATTTTCTAGAATTTCAATTCCTTTTTCTTTTGCAACATCTAATAATCTTCCTTTTTCCGAGATGTGATCCATACTAAAAGAGTTATCTATGTATATAAATAAATTAGATGACTCTTGATTTTCTTTACTGGGTATAAAAGGTTTTGAGAAGGCAAATACAATTGCTGAAATCGTTAAGATTCTGCTTAATAAAATAAGTAATTGTTTTAGTTTGTTTTTCTTTCTTTTTTCAGATTTTACTTGTTTTAAAAATAAAATATTAGAAAAATAAACAGTCTTATGTTTTCTTAAATTAAATAAATGAATAATTATGGGTATTGCTATTGCAAATAGAAAATATAGAAACTGTGGGTTTTGATATCTCATCAAAGCGCAAAAATAAGAGAATTTTAAAAGTATTGAACTATTTTTTCTCTAAATTGCAGTTTTTGATAATACCTTCTTTTATCTCAAATTTCTTTTGAGTAATATTTGCTAGGTCTTCATTATGAGTTACTACTATTATAGTTTGTTCTAATTCTTTATTTAATTTTAATAATAACTCATGTAGTATTTTTGAGTTTTTAGAGTCTAAATTGCCTGTTGGTTCGTCAGCAAGTAATAAAGAAGGTTTGTTTATTAGAGCTCTAGCAATAGCAACTCTTTGTTGTTCTCCTCCAGATAGTTGACTAGGTTTGTGATCTTTTCTTTCTTTAATATTTAGTATATTTAGTAATTCCAATGCTCTTTTTTCAACTTCAATTTTTTTCTTTTTTGCTATAAAAGCGGGTATACATACATTTTCTAATGCTGTGAATTCATCTAAAAGATTGTGAAACTGAAAAACAAATCCTATATTCTCATTTCTGAATAGGGAAAGATTTTTTTCAGATAAACTTGTTATATCAGTGCCATTAATAATAATTGTTCCTTTATTAGGAGTTTCTAAACTTCCTAATAAATTAAGAAGAGAAGTTTTTCCAGCTCCTGATGATCCAATAATAGATACAAAATCACCTTTTTGAATTTGCAAATTCAGTCCTTTTAATACTTTTAATTTTTCATATTGCAGATGTATGTTTTTTGCTGTGATCATTTCTTACGAAGATATAGATAATCTAGATAATATACAATTTTAAAAGAAAAACTATTTTGAGGTATTGTATTAAACGTATTACTAATGTT
>CAJXFN010000116.1 GCA_913052655.1 uncultured Flavobacteriales bacterium
CTATTCAAATGAGTTTATTAGGTGGCTCAGCTCATTTTGAGGGAATTGCTCTTAAAAATAGGTTTTCATATATAATGGGTTTAAGAAATAAAAGTAATCAATACCTTTTAAATGCAATGGACACAGAAGCGGAATATCAGCCTAATTTCACAGATTTCCAGACTTATTTACAATACAGTATTAAAGATAACTGGACTATTAGTTTTCTAGGGAATATTTCTGAAAACACCTACAAGATGATTCCTGAAAATAGAGATACAGAATTTGGAAACTTAAATGAAGCACTAAAACTCAGAATTTATTTTGAGGGTCAAGAATCAGATAAGTACAATAGTTATTTTGGAGCCTTAAATACAAGTATTTTACCTAATTTAAAAACAAAATTAAATTTTATAGCATCTGGATTTCAGACAATAGAATCTGAAAGTTATGATATATTGGGAGAATATTGGTTGTATCAATTAGACAATAATTTAGGATCGGATAATTTTGGCGATGTACAATTTGATAGAGGGGTTGGTAAATTTATTGACCATGCTAGAAATAATTTGAAAGCAACTGTTTTAAATGTATCTCATAATGGACATTTTTTAAAGGATGATAACACTAAATTGGAATGGGGAGTAAAACTTCAACAAGAAAACATAGAAGATAAAATTAAGGAATGGACATTAATAGATTCAGCAGGTTTTACTCTACCCCATCCAAACGATAATATTGGAAGCATATCTGATTCAAATCAGGAAGTATTGATGACAGATTTTTTAAAAACAGAATTGAAATTAACAACATTCAGAAATTCAGGTTACTTTCAGTTTAATAAAGAAATAGGAAACTTTACTGTGAATGCAGGAACAAGAGCGTCCTATTGGACTTTTAATAATGAGTTTTTATTATCGCCAAGAATAAATGTTGCATACATTCCACTTTGGGAAAAAGATATAGTATTTAGAGCTGCTAGTGGAATATATTATCAATCTCCATTTTACAGAGAATTAAGAAATTTAGAAGGAACCTTGAATTACGAAATTGAAGCTCAGAAATCTACTCATTTTGTTGTAGGTTCTGATTATCTTTTTTATAGTTGGGGACGACCTTTTAAATTGGTTTCCGAAATGTACTACAAGGATTTACAGAACTTGATTCCTTATAAGGTAGAAAATGTACGAATTAAGTATCTAGCAGAAAACAATTCTAACGGATTTGCTACAGGCATAGATTTAAAGATTAATGGAGAATTTGTTCCTGGAGTAGAAAGTTGGGCTTCTCTTTCGATAATGAAAACCATGGAAGATATAGAGGGAGATTTTTATTTAGATGATCCAACAGGTGATACAATTTATCCAGGATTTATTCCAAGGCCAACGGATCAGAGGATTAATTTTTCTATGTTTTTTCAGGATTATTTACCAGGAAATCCAAATTATAAAATGCATCTTAGTATGATATATGGAACAGGACTTCCATTCGGACCTCCTAAATCAAAAAAGTATCAAGATATACTAAAAATGCCAGATTATAGAAGAGTAGATATAGGATTTTCAGCAGTTTTAAAAACAGAAAATAAAAAGAGTCGAATTCGCATTTTAAACAAGCTAAACAATATGTGGATTTCTACAGAGGTGTTTAACTTATTGGATATAGACAATACGGTTTCTTATTTATGGGTATCAGATGTTAGTGGAAGACAATATGCGGTACCAAACTACCTAACTCAAAGACAAATCAACTTTAAATTGATTATTGGAATCTAAGATAAAAATCTATTACACCAACCATCTTTTATAGACTTTAAATAAGTATGTAATTCCTCTTTTTTCTGAATCGTAAGGTCGTAAAACAGGGTATGCGAATCCACATTACCTTTAAGATTATGATATGGTATACACACTATCTCTCCATCAATCTTACAATACACATTTAATCTGTTCATCAATGAAATGGAAAGTTTTGTTTCTAATTTTTGTATTGTCTTTTGTAAAGTATCTATTGAACAACCACTAGCCTTATTCTTACTCTCGTCTAAACCAACTACAATAAAATAATTTTCTAAAATAGTAACTCCGGCAGTTAAATCTGCTTTATGTGCATTCCAAGTTCGTAAATGATTAGAAATATAATCTAAAATTAAATCTTGATGTTTACTTGTTAAAAACTGCTCAGAAGCATATATCCAAATACGAGAGGAATCTGGTAAACTATGAAAATCTGACAACATTATAGACTTTCTGCAATAAGTTCTGCAATATCTTTAACCTCAGCGGCACCTTCTTCTACTACCTTTACCCCATCCGTCATCATAGTATTACAAAACGGACACCCAGTAGCAATAACATCTGGATTTAACTTAAGTGCTTCTTCCGTTCTATTAATATTTATATCCTGGCTTCCATTTTCCGGTTCTTTAAACATCTGAGCACCTCCAGCGCCACAACAAAAAGAAAGTCTTCTACTCCTTTTCATCTCTACAAATTCAACTCCTAAATTCTTTATCAGTTCTCTAGGGATATCATAGACATTATTTGCCCTACCTAAATAACAAGGATCGTGATAGGTTATCCTTTTCCCTTTTAAATCTCTAGTAATACTCAGTTTTCCATGTGCTAATAGTTCTATAATAAACTCGGTATGGTGAAGGACTTGATATTCACCACCAAGGCCTTTATATTCATTTTTCAAGGTATTGTAAGAATGAGGACAGGTAGTTACAATTCTTTTTATACTATAAGAATTCAATAACTCAATATTCATCATCGCTTGCATCTGAAACAAAAACTCATTTCCAGCTCTCTTTGCGGCATCTCCACTAGAGGATTCCTCTGAACCTAAAACTCCAAAATCGACATTTGCACTATTTAATATATGAACAAAAGCTCTTGTTATTTTTTTCGCTCTATCATCAAAACTACCAGCACTTCCTACCCAAAAAAGAATTTCTGGTTCTTTTCCTTCTGCTTTAAATTCAGCCATGGTTTTTACTTTCAATTTACTCATAATATTAAGATTTAAAAACTTGAATAGTCACATCTTTCTCTACTAAGTCTGTAAATTTACCATCAAATCTTGTAGCTCGTACAATATGATTATCTACCCAATGATAATTTCCACCTCGAGGCTTGCCCATTAATAAACCATGATACTTAAAACCGTTCTGCTTCAACCAAACTTCTGTTACCTCTCTGTGTTCTTCTACCCTGGAAGTAAAAAAAGTAATGTAATGCCCCTCATCATACCATTTATTTAAAGTCTTCAAAGCATCTGGATATAAATTTGCGGTAGCCATTCTTTCTGGTTCTTCATTTGGT
>CAJXFN010000117.1 GCA_913052655.1 uncultured Flavobacteriales bacterium
CCATACATTTACTTTAGTTTTGTACTTGCATTCTATACTACGGACATATTAGAGCAGAGTTTTGGTTTTTACCAAAACAAATCCTCACAGATTATAATTATTATTAGTTATACTGTATGCCTTACTATTGTTAATGATTTTTTCAGCTATATTTTACACTACTTAATGCATCATAATAGTATTTTATGGGAATTTCATAAAATTCATCATTCGGCTACAACCTTAAATCCTATTACACAATATAGAATTCATCCAATAGAATTGGTAATTAACAATTTGAGAAGCATATTTGTTTTTGGTGTTGTTACAGGAATATTTGATTATTTTTCATCGCAAGAAATTAACAAACTATTATTTCTTGGAGTTAATATTTTCAGCTTCTTATTTTATTTATTTGGTGCAAATCTGAGACATTCGCATATAAAATTGTCATATCCTAAATTTTTAGAAAGAATATTTATCAGTCCTTACCAACATCAAATACACCATAGCATTAATAAAAAACATTATAATAAAAACATGGGTTCTAAACTAGCAATTTGGGACTGGATGTTTGGAACTCTAGTCTTTTCAGGAAAAAAGAAAAGTATTAGATATGGTATAGAAGACACCCAACATAATTATCAAGGTTTTTGGCATAATATTTTCAAACCTTTTATTGAATCAAAAAATATAATATTTACATATTTTAATTCATCGAAGAAGAATCATTAAAGATTGTAATATATTTATAATTTAGCAGAAAAACCGTATGATTCATTTTGAAAAAAAAGATGGAGTAGGGAAAATTACCCTAAATAGACCTGAAAAGTACCATTCGTTCGTTAGGGAAATGGCACTAAAGTTACAAGAAACATTAGACATATGTGAAAAGGACGATGAAATACGAGCTGTAATGATTACTGCAAGCGGGAAAGCATTTTGTGCTGGTCAAGATTTAACAGAAGCAACAGATCCTAATGGTAGAAATATATCAACAATTATTCAAGAACATTACAATCCAATTATTTTAAAAGTAAGAAATCTTAATAAACCTGTAATTGCTGCTGTTAATGGCGTTGCTGCAGGTGCGGGAGCTAGTCTTGCTCTTTGTTGTGATATTATTGTTGCTTCAGAAAAAGCATCATTTTTACAAGCATTTAGTAAAATTGGACTTATTCCTGATAGTGGATCAACGTATTTCTTACCAAGACTAGTAGGTATGCAAAGAGCAGCGGCACTTATGATGACAGCTGATCCAATATCTGCCCATGATGCAGAAAAAATGGGAATGATTTATAAAGTTTACTCTCATGATGATTTTGAGAAGGAGAGTTGGAATCTCGTTTCAAAACTCGCTAAAATGCCAACTAAAGCTATTGCTCTAACCAAAGAATTGTTAAATTCATCTGTAGAAAACAGCCTAAATGAACAGTTGAACTTAGAAGATAAGTATCAATCTGTAGCAGCTAATACTGAAGATTTTAATGAAGGAGTGAACGCCTTTTTAGAAAAAAGAAAAGCAAATTTTAAAGGAAAGTAATGACATATATTATTGACGCTATCAGAACTCCAATTGGAAACTTTGGAGGAACATTAAAAGATGTAAGAACAGATGATTTAGGAGCTATTCCAATAAGAGAACTTATAAAAAGAACAGGAATAAATCCAGAGAGAATTGATGATGTAATTCTTGGATGCGCTAACCAAGCTGGGGAAGACAATAGAAATATTGCAAGAATGTCTCTTCTTTTAGCAGGATTACCATTTACAGTTCCTGGTGAAACTATAAATAGATTATGTTCATCCGGAATGTCCTCTGTAATCCATGCACACAGAGCTATTTGTACAGGTGATGGTGATATTTTCATTGCTGGAGGTGTAGAAAATATGACAAGAGGTCCTTGGGTCATCTCAAAAGTTTCTAAAGCCTTTGGAAGAGATGCGCAGATGTATGATTCTTCTTTTGGATGGAGGTTTGTAAATCCAAAAATGAAAGAGTTATATGGAGTGGATGGAATGGGGACTACTGCAGAGAACTTAGCAGAGAAATATAAAATCTCTAGAAAAGATCAAGATCTATTTGCATACTATTCTCAAATGAAAGCTTCAAAGGCTCAATCTATTGGTAGATTTGAAGAGGAAATTGTTGCAGTAGAAATTCCTCAAAGAAAGAAAGAACCTATAGTCTTTAGTAAAGATGAATTTATCAAATCAAACACTTCATTAGAAATCTTATCAAAACTACGAACAGCATTTAAAAAAGAAGAAGGCAGCGTTACTGCTGGCAATGCATCAGGATTAAATGACGGAGCAGCCGCTATGCTTTTGGCATCAGAAAAAGGATTAAAAGAAAATAATCTTAAACCAATTGCAAGAATAGTAAGTTCCGCGGTAGTTGGTGTAGAACCTAGAATAATGGGAATAGGTCCTGTAAACGCTTCTAATAAAGCTCTTGAAAAAGCAGGTTTAACAATGAATGATATAGATATTATTGAATTAAATGAAGCCTTTGCCGCGCAAGCTCTTGCATGTATCAGAGAGTGGGGGTTAAAAGATGATGATCCTAGAATAAATCCTAATGGAGGAGCCATTGCACTTGGTCATCCATTAGGAGTAAGTGGAACAAGAATCTTACAAACAGCAGCAATTGAATTAAAGAAACAAAACAAGAAATTTGCATTAGCAACAATGTGTATTGGTGTTGGACAAGGATACGCAACAATTATTGAAAGAATTTAAAATGAAAGAATACGTAAAACTTACAAAAGAAAATGGCATTGGAATAATTGAATTTTTTCATCCTCAATCCAATTCTTTACCAGCAAACATTTTATCTTTATTAGCAGACACTATAACAAATTCTGGAACAGATAAAGATATTAAAGTAATAATTCTAAAAAGTGGAGGAAATAGAGTTTTTTGTGCAGGTGCTTCTTTTGATGAATTAGTTTCGATTAAAAGTGTAGAAGAAGGAGAAAAATTCTTTTCAGGATTTGCAAATGTTATTAATGCAGCAAGGAAATGTCCAAAATTTATAATTGGTAGAGTTCAAGGAAAAACTGTTGGTGGTGGTGTAGGAATGGCATCCGCAACTGATTATTGTTTTGCTACAAAATTTGCATCTGCAAAATTATCAGAATTATCCATAGGAATAGGACCTTTTGTAGTTGGACCCGCTGTAGAAAGAAAAATTGGAAGCTCTTCATTTTCTGCAATGACTATAAATGCAACAAAGTGGTTTGATGCAAATTGGGCTAGAGAAAAAGGATTGTATTCAGAAGTATTTGATTCAACAGAGGAAATGGATAAGGAAATTAATA
>CAJXFN010000118.1 GCA_913052655.1 uncultured Flavobacteriales bacterium
TGTCGATAGATTCAGATTGGTGTAAGAAAGATGATGGTTATTCTTTATATATTCGACCTGTTATTTTTGCTTCAGGTGAGTGTATTAAAGCATCTTCCTCTGATGAATTTACCTTTGTTATAATTACCTCTCCAACTACCAAGTATTATGATGGAGAAATGAATGTAGTAGTTGAAGAACACTATACAAGAGCACCTGAAGGAGGTGTAGGTTTCGCAAAAGCTGCTGGTAATTACGCTGCTTCATTTTATCCCACGAAGAAAGCAAATGCAAAAGGCTTTCAGCAAGTAATTTGGACTGATGCAAAGGAACATCAATATATTGAAGAATCTGGTACTATGAATATATGGTTTCGTATTGATAATAAGTTAATTACCCCTTCTTTATCTGATAGTATTCTAAGTGGTATTACAAGAGATAGTATAATTACCTTAGCTAAGGATAATGGAATAGATGTAGAGGAAAGAAAAATAAAAGTTTCAGAAATAGTAGAGTCCTTTAAAAGAGGCAAACTAAAAGAAGCATTTGGAACTGGAACTGCTGTTACAGTTAACCCTATTAATTCTATTACAATTCACAATGAATGCTTAAATCTTAAAGAACAAGAAGATTCCTATGCTTTAAAATTAAAACATCTATTACAAGGAATACAAAAAGGTAGATTAGAGGATGTTTATAAATGGAATTCAGTTGTTTCTTAATTTCTTTTAAAAGTCATTTTGTAGTGTTGAATTCCTGCTTCTTCAAATTGTTTTCCTTCTTTAACAAATCCTATTTTCTCATAAAATGGAATAACATCTACTTGTGCATGTAAATAAATAAGTCCTTTAAAATTAGAAAGGTCAAACAATATCCTTTTTAATATCTTGTGACCTAATCCTTTTCCTCTTTCAGATTCTAAAACTGCAAATCGTTCTAATTTATACCCATTTATTGTTTTTCTATATCTAGCAGTTGCTTTGGGTACTCCGTTGTCTATTAATAGATAATGAGTAGATTCGTCTTCAAATTCCCATTCTAATTCCTCTGGACAGTTTTGTCCAATTACAAAAACCTCATATCTAATTTCATGAGCTTTTTTCATTAAATCTTTTTTTGAAAATTGAAATTTTATTATTTCTTTCATATTATATAGTGTGTTGTAAAAATATGTATTTTTGCATCATTAAACAAAAAAATTATAAAATGAAAAAATTAGTATTTTTTATATCCGCTTTTATTTTAATGTCTTTTTCTAAAACACATCGGGAACATGTATCTGTAAATACTGAAGCTTCAACCGTAAAATGGATTGGATCTAAAATGACAGAATCACATAATGGAGATATTAAGATTAAATCAGGAAAACTAGTATTAGATCATGGAAAGTTAGCAGGGGGTGAGTTTGTTATTGATATGACGACAATAAATACTTTAGACATGTCGGAAAAGTATAATGATAAACTTAATTCACATTTAAGTAATGAAGATTTCTTTAATGTAGAAAAATATCCTACTGCAGTATTAAAAATAACATCTTCACAAATAATTAACAGAACAAAATATAACATCATTGCTGATTTAACAATTAAAGATAAAACTCACTCTATTACTTTTGAAGCAGATGTTAATATTAAAGGTAATTCATATTTGGCGACTGCAAATTTTAAAATTGATAGAACAAAGTGGGGGGTCGTTTACAATTCTGGTAATTTTTTCGAGGATTTAGGAGATTATTTGATAAAAGATGAAATTGAATTTGATATATATCTTCTTTCAGTGAAGTAGATTTAATTAAAATTATATTTATGAAAGGGAGTTTTTACTCCCTTTTTTATTTTCATTATTTTTTTAAAATTTTAAGAATAATTTATTTAGAAACTTAAAAAATGTTTTATTTAAAAATAGTGATACAGAAACTTAAAAAAAGTTTTAAAAAAGATTTTAAAATATTAAATTTTCACTTATATAAGTTGATAGTTTTTCCACACTTTTTTTGCAATTTCTAAACCAAAGTTCTGGTTCAATTAATTCTAATTCACTTAAGGAAGCTAAATTATTGTTATCATATACAATATCTACTCTTGCGTATATAGGATTGAAAGGACATTTATCTAAACATTGTTTAGCAAATGAAATTTCTGATTCTTTTGCAATATATTTTTCAACAGTACCTCCATGGTCATCCTGTACTCTAAAATCTCCTTTTTTAGCTAACTTTTTTACTGCATGTGTATATTCTCCTCCAATCATAATTAAAGATATTTCTCCATGTTTTGTTATGTTTTTCAAATACTCTTGAAATATCATTGATTCTTTTGAAATTAACTTTTGAAAGATTTCTTCATATTTCGAATGATTCTTTATATTAATTTTATAAGTATGTCTACCTGCCCCTGATATAGTAGGTTTTAACACGATATTTTCCCATTTTGTTTGTTCAAATAATTGTAGAAGAGTAGTTTTTTTTCCTTTTTCTATAAAAATGGTTGGTGCGACATTTATTCCTTTTTCAGATAATTCCTTTAGATAGTATTTGTCTATATTCCATTTAATTATTTTATATGAGTTGATGAAATTTGTTTTATTTTTAGTTTTTTCTATCCAATTAAAAAACTCATCAAACCTATCAAAATAATCCCACGTCGTTCTGAATATTGAATGTTTAGCGTTATTCCAGTCGAAATTTGGATCATCCCATGATTTTTTACAAACTTTTAAATTATTATTTGATAATTCATCTAAGAGTAACTTGTCTTCAATGATTACTTGATCAATATACCAGTCAGTTGATTTTGGATTTATATACCTATTTTCAGTCAGTATTACAACATCATACATTAGTTATCTCTTTTTTCAAATTTTTCTCTCTCCTTTTCTGATATTCTATTAATAATAAAATAAAAAATTAAAATAAAAAATATTAAAATTGGAAGAATTTCCATTATTTTAGTTTAACTGCTGTTCCGTAAGCTAATATCTCAGCAGTAGTTTGCATTATCATAGCTGTTGTTAATCTGACATTTATAATTGCGTCCGCTCCCATGCTTAAAGCATCTTCTTTCATTCTTATTATAGCCTGTTCTCTGCTATCGGCTTGAAGCTTGGTGTATTCTGAAATTTCTCCTCCTACAATTGTTTTTAATCCTGCAAAAATATCTCTTCCTACATTCCTTGCCCTAACTGTACTTCCTCTTGCAATTCCTAAAACTTCCTCTATTTCTTTATTTGGTA
>CAJXFN010000119.1 GCA_913052655.1 uncultured Flavobacteriales bacterium
TGTCAGTAATTAAATAATATAAATTTAATATATTAAAATTTTGACCTGAGTTTGTGTTATACCAATCACTATATCCTGTTATGGAGTCAAAGATTAATGGTGTACCATCAATGTGATTATAAAATTCTATACTAACACTGTCCTTGATAAGGTCCTCAGGTTTAGGACATGATGTAAAAAGAACTAAAATAGAGAAAAGTATAGGTAATTTTAATGTTTTCATTTTTTATTTATAATTTTTTGCTAATATACGCAATACAGATAATCATATTTTATTTAAAAATTAAATTATTATTCATTAAATCAAACTGTTTTAAATTTCATTTATTTTAATAATATTTGCTTAAATATGATTTTCCAAACAAAATATGTTGATGTTGTTCTACCTTTACCCTTACAGAATACTTTCACTTATTCTTTAAGAACTGGAGATGAAGTTGAAATTGGACAAAGAGTAGTTGTACAGTTTGGAACAAGAAAATTATATACTGCAGTTGTTATAGATGTTCATGAGAATGAGCCAGATCTATATAAATCAAAGGATATTCTTGCAATATTAGAAGAAGATCCGATTGTAAATTCTATTCAACTTAAATTTTGGAAATGGATTTCTGAATATTATATTAGTAATATTGGTGATGTAATGAATGTTGCATTGCCATCTTCTTTAAAACTAGCTTCAGAAAGCAAGATAATTATACATCCTAATTTTGATGGAGATAGTACTGAATTAAATAGTAATGAGAATAATATTTTAAATAATTTGTCTTTAAAAGAGGAGTTGGTTTTGAGTGAGGTTGAGGACATTATAGACACTTCATCTATTTTTCCTTTGATAAATGAGTTGATACGTAAAGAAGTAGTTCAAATAAAAGAAGAGCTACACGATAAATTTAGAAGAAAGAAGTTATTCTTTGTAGAGATAATTGAAGGAGATACAAATATTTATTTGGAAAAAGTAAAGTCTGCTAAAAAACAAGAGGAATTGTTGCTTTTTATAATTCTTCTTGGTAAAAAGTTTCCAAAGAAAAAATGGACTGTTTCTGAAGTTTTAGCTAAAAGTAAGATTAGTAGAGCGGTATTGAATGCTTTAGTAGATAAACAAATATTAAAAATAGAAAAGAAAGAAATTAGCAGACTTATTACTTATAATGACAAATTAGAAAAGCTTAAACTTCTTTCAGATAAACAGTTACAAGCATATAATGATATAAAAGCTTCTTTTCTAAATAAAGACGTTTGTTTATTGCATGGGGTTACATCTAGTGGTAAAACAGAAATATATATAAAACTGATACAAGATCAATTAGATAAAGGAAAACAGGTTTTATATTTATTACCAGAAATAGCTTTAACTACTCAGATTATAAATAGACTTAAAATATATTTTGGAGACAAGGTTGGCGTTTCTCACTCTAGAATGAATAACAATGAAAGAGTAGAGATTTGGAATGCAGTAAAAGAAAAGAACTCTAAAAAAGCTCAATACCCAATTATAATAGGTGCTAGGTCCTCCATATTTTTACCATTTGATAACTTAGGATTGATTATAGTAGATGAAGAACATGAACCAAGTTTTAAACAACATCAGCCTTCTCCAAGATATCATGCTAGGGATGCTTCAATTTTTTTAGCTCATTTGCATACGGCAAAAGTTTTACTTGGTAGTGCTACTCCTTCTTTAGAGAGTTATTATAATACTCAGATTGATAAATACGCCTTGGTTGAATTAAATTCTAGATTTGATGATATACAGTTACCAGAGATTCATACTGTTGATATTAGAAAAGCACATTTAACAAAGAAAATGCAATATCATTTTTCTCCTTTTCTTTTGCAAAGTATGAAGATCGCTATAGATAATGGAAAACAAATAATTTTGTTTAAAAATAGAAGAGGATATGCTCCTATGTTAGAATGTAATTTGTGTGGATGGTCTCCAACATGTATTCATTGTGCTGTAAGTTTAACCTATCATAAGGACAAGAATCAATTAAGATGTCATTATTGCGGATATGTAGAAGATAAAAAACAGAAGTGTAATTCATGTGATAGTAATGAGATGTTAGATAAAGGTTTTGGGACACAGCAAATAGAGGAGGAGTTAAAAGTTTTGTTTCCACATGTAAAAATTAGAAGGATGGATCATGATACTACTAGAAAAAAGAATTCCTATTCTGCTATCATAGATGATTTTGAAAGAGGAAACACAGATATACTTATAGGAACTCAAATGGTGACTAAAGGTTTAGATTTTGATAATGTATCTTTAGTAGGTGTTTTAGATGCAGACGCAATGTTAAAATTTCCAGATTTTAGAGCTTTAGAAAGAGCTTATCAATTGATGAGTCAGGTAGCGGGTAGATCGGGTAGAAAAGGGAAGAGAGGAAAAGTAGTAATACAAACTTATGATGAAAACCATGAAATCATACAACTAGTAAAAAATCACAAATAC
The DNA here is from genome assembly GCA_913052655.1 of uncultured Flavobacteriales bacterium. Taxonomy (GTDB): domain Bacteria; phylum Bacteroidota; class Bacteroidia; order Flavobacteriales; family BACL11. The sequence continues at coordinate 2,456 of CAJXFN010000119.1, forward strand.
AAATTAATGAGTCAAAAACAATTAGAGGAAAGGAGATTATTTAAATATCCTCCATATTGTAGACTTATCTTAGTAAATCTGCAACATAAAGATCAAAATAAACTTGATATGTTATCTAAAAAGTTTGCAAAAAGTTTACAAAATAGTTTTGGAGCAAGAGTTTTAGGCCCTGTGGACCCTGTTATTAGTAAGATTAGAAATTATTATCATAAAAATATAATGTTGAAAATAGAATCAGATGCTTCTATTAAAAAAGCTAAGGAAATACTTTCGAAAACAATAGAGATCTATAAAGATTTAAAACAATTTAGATCTATAAGGATAAATATAGATGTAGACCCTTATTAATAGATCGTAATTATTTTTGTTTTATTGATTTTCAAAGTTATTTCTTAAAAATAGTTTGTGAATTATTTTACACTTTCGTTATCACTGTATAAATATTTTCTTTTCGATAGTTCCATCTGAATAGAAGTAAATAAGTGGAGTATTTGGCATCGCTCGTGTGTTTTGTCCTTGAAGATTAGTTATCTTAACTAGTTTTTTGTCAACACTAGAAGATTCTACAGAATTAGGATTACAATTATTACTAAATGTAGTCCAGGTGTCCACAGCAAATGTGTATTCGCAGTAAGCAACATCATCTACGTCAATACACATTAAATTTGGGTTGTTAAAAGACATGAAATACCATAGCCCTGTATTGTTTCCGTTTTTTAAATTTATAGAAATCAGTTGATTGTCTGAACAAG
>CAJXFN010000120.1 GCA_913052655.1 uncultured Flavobacteriales bacterium
TCTGCTTTTTGTTTAGGATGCTGTCCAATATTTACTAATTGTTGAAATAATTCATCTACATTAGTCATGTTAAAATTTCCAGCTAATACTAGATTTCTTGTTTTCCAATTACTTTGCCTCAAAAATGGATGGCATTGCTCAATTGTATTGCCTCCAAAAGTACCATATCGCAGATGCCCTAAAAATAATTCTCCTGTAAAAGGAAGATTGTCTTTCATCCACTTTGTGTCTTTTAGTTTTTCAGGTTCTTTATTTTCTAACTCAATAAATCTTTTGTTTGCTTGTTTAAAAACATCCTGGATAGGATTTGCTGCAACTGATCTTTTTCTGCTTATATATCTTTTGCCAGGATCTACATCTAATTTTATATTTGCTAGTCCAACACCATCTTGTCCTCTGTTGTGTTGCTTCTCCATCAATAAATACATCTTATTTAAACCATATAAAGAAGTTCCATATTTATTTTGATAGAATTCTAATGGTTTCAGTAGTCGTAACATCGCTACACCACACTCGTGTTTTATTGAATCACTCATTCTTTGATTTTTAGTTTTCCAAAATTACGGTTTATTGTTCTAATATCTTCATTAATCCATTAATTCCTGGGTTAGAATAACTTTTACCATCAATAATTATAGTAGGAATTATTCTCTTTCCATTATTTATATTTTCTACTAAATCGATAGCTTGATTATTATCAGTGATAATAATATATTCATAAGAAACTCCTTTTGAGTTCAGAAAGTTTTTTGCGTGAACGCAATCTGGACACCAGTCCGCTCCATAGATTTTAATATTCATAATCTTTAGTATTAAAAGTAAATGTTTTATTATCTTGTATTATTTTACATTGTTTACAGTTTGATATGTAAGTAAATTCATATTTTTTATTTATATCAAACTCGTTTGAGTTTGTCGAAAATATTCTGGAACATTCTAACTCTCCTTCCTCAGAATATCTTTTAATTCTAAATTTGTCTCCTTCTTTGCTGATTTCAAACCAAGAGCTAGCTCCTATACCTGTAAGTAATTGTGCATTTTTTGAGATGTTTTTAGGTTTGTTCATTATTTTCTTTCTATACTTTTAAAATATCCAGAAAAGATGTTACGATTTATTTTTATACAACTATTTGTGTCTGTAAAGTAATAATTTCTATTACATATACTAACATTTCTTTTTGGAGATGGAGTGATACAGAAGGGGAATTTTAATCTTATTTTTTTTAGAAAATTTGGATTAGAGTGTTGTATAGTTGATGATACAAATCTTGAACAATTTGTTCCGTTTATAATAAATGGACCATATTTTACCGCTCCTTTATTTTGTATTTTCTTTGCAAAATTGAATGCAGAGTTAAAACTAACTCCTTTTAAAACAGAAGCATATAAAGTTCCTTCTCCATGATTGGCTTTTTTATAAGCTGCGTCTTTTAGAATTATATCTATGTTTAGGATTTCATTGTTTTTTATCTCAGCCATTAATGGAATTCCTACATCCGGATCTGTTTCGGCATCTCTCACTCTACCATACCCTTCTGGCGTGTGGTATCTTCCAAAATCCATATAGTGTAATTTTTTAGTTTGTGAATTTACAAGAATTAGTGCTGAATGACCAACTCGGTATTTTCCATTCTTGGAAAAAAAATTATCGTACCAAGAGCCGGAGGCTGTTACCATTCCTTCTGGCCACGCTAGTGTGATAATAAAATCCTTATTAATCATTCGGTAAATATACTATAAATTATTTTCAGTAAATTCCTCTAATACTTTAAAGAAATTTAAAATATCTTCTTTAGTATTTTCTCTGTTAATACTTACCAGACGAACAAACTCATTTTCTTTATGTTTGCCATATCCAACCATTAACTTATTGTTATTATATAATTCAGTGCATAATAATTTTGGATCAATATTTTTGTAATTAAAACATATTGAAAGACTACCTTCAAAACTATAAAGAGTGTAGTTTGAATTGCTTCTGATGTAATCTCTTGCAAAACTCGCCAGTATATAGTTCTGATCTACCATTTCTGAAATCCCTTCTGTACCAAATGATTTCCAGAGAGTCCAAAATTTCAAAGCATTATTCCTTCTTCCACATTCAAAGGAAAATTGACCTAAATTATAATCATTGTCGTCAGTTTGATACAAATAATCGGCCTTGTGGCTAAATGAATTGTATAAATCTTTTTTGTTTTTTACTAAGAAAACAGATGTAGATAAAGGAGTTCCTAATGTTTTGTGTGGATTAAAACAAAATGAATCTGAATGCTGAATTCCTTTTATTAAATGTTTGTGTTTTTTTGAAAATATTACTGATCCAGCAAAAGCTCCATCTACATGTAGCCAAATATTATGATTTTTGCATATCTTATGAATTTTATTAATAGGATCAGTTGCACCCATTACAGTAGTTCCTAAAGTAGCATTCACAAAAAATGGTATAAATCCATTTTTAATGTCAGATTGAATTGTGTGACTCAATTTTTCTGAAATCATTTCACCTTTTTCATTAGTATCTATATATCTAACATTATCTCTTCCAATTCCACAGAAGGATGCATTTTTACCAATTGAATAATGAGAATTTTCCGAAGTGTAAAAAACTAATCTGTCAGTATTTCCGTCTTGTATTGTTTTAGGTCTTTTCTTGTCTCTTGCTACAACTAATGCCATAAAATTACTCATACTCCCACCTGTAGGCATGGTTCCTCCAAAAGTATTAGGATAGGAAATAAGATGAGCTACTTTTCTTAAGATTTCTCTTTCTAACTCGACCATTGGTCCAGCAATTTTGTAAGTAGCCATACTATTGTTTAGTAAAACAGCTAATAAATCTCCAAGAACAGCTTTACTATTTACGCCCCCAAAAAGTTGGTTAAAAAATAACTTTCCAGAAGTTTTTGGGGTATGTAAAGCTATCTCTTTCAGAATTTCTTTTAAATGATTGTCTGAAATTCCGGAATTGTTTAGTTCAATTCCAAATTTTTTTAATAAATCTGTTGGTTTTACTTTTTTAGAAATTCCTTTCTTATTACAATCTAATATTATCTCTTTTGCTAGATGATTGAATGTATTTAAATCGTCAAATAATTTTTCTGACATTATATTTTAAATATTATTTTCTGCAAAATTAGAAAATAAGATGAATTAACTAACTTTTTATTTTTTTCTTTATAAAAGTTTGAATGAATAAGATTTTAA
>CAJXFN010000121.1 GCA_913052655.1 uncultured Flavobacteriales bacterium
ACTCTTTTTAATTGTTTATCAAAAGCAAAGGCTCAATCGGCTAATTACCCTTTTTGTACTATAGAACCAAACGTGGGTGTAATTACTGTACCAGATGATAGATTAAACCGATTGGCAGAATTAGTAGAACCTGAAAAAGTTCAGCCTACAACAGTAGAAATTGTAGATATTGCAGGTCTTGTTAAAGGAGCAAGTAAGGGAGAGGGTTTAGGAAATAAATTTTTGTCAAACATTCGCGAAACTGATGCTATTATTCATGTTTTAAGATGTTTTGAAGATGATAATATTGTGCATGTTGATGGAAGTGTTGATCCTGTAAGGGATAAAGAAACTATAGATTTTGAGTTGCAAATAAAAGATTTAGAAACAATAGAAAAAAAATTAGAAAAACATATAAAGATTGCTAAGTCTGGAAATAAGGATTCTCAAAAAATTGTAGCAAGTTTAGAGAAATATATTGTTCATTTGGAAGCGGGTAATTCCTCTCGCAGTATAGATGCAAACGAAAGTGATTTAGAAGCAGTTAAAGATTTACATTTATTAACGTCAAAACCAATATTATATGTTTGTAATGTAGATGAGAATGCAATGAAATCTGGAAACAAACATGTAGATGCGGTGAAAGAGGCTGTTAAAATGGAAGGCGCTGAAATATTACTTATTGCAACTGCTATTGAATCTGAAATTGCTGAGTTAGATGATTTAGAAGAACAGCAAATGTTCTTAGAGGAAATGGGATTAGAAAAACCAGGTGTTCATCATTTGATACAAGCTACTTATGGTTTGTTAAATTTACAAACCTATTTTACTGCAGGTAAAAAAGAGGTTAGAGCTTGGACAATCACAAAGGGAATGAAAGCTCCACAAGCTGCAGGAATTATTCATACTGATTTTGAGAAAGGATTTATTAGAGCGGAAGTTATTTCTTATTCTGATTTTGATAGTTTAGAGTCTGAACTTGCTTGTAAGGAATCTGGTAAAATGAAAGTTCAAGGAAAGGACTATGTAGTGGAGGATGGAGATGTAATGCATTTTCTTTTTAATGTTTAGTATAATCTGATTGTCTTAGTTGAAAAAGTGTTAATAACACGATTTCTAAATCATTTAAATTTTACAAAAAAAAATAGGAGTATGTTATATTTGCAATCTAGTTTTTTAGTACCAGAAGCTAATAATTTACTTTTAAAATGGCACAACAGGAATATAATGAGGATAGTATTCGATCGCTAGATTGGAAAGAACACATCCGTTTACGACCAGGTATGTATATTGGTAAGATGGGAAATGGTTCTTCACCTGATGATGGAGTATACATTTTACTAAAAGAAGTTATTGATAATTCCATAGATGAGTTTGTAATGGGCAACGGTAAAACAATCGAAGTTTCTGTAAAAAACAACAGAGTTTCCGTTAGAGATTATGGTAGAGGAATTCCTTTAGGAAAAGTTATTGATTGTGTTTCTAAAATTAATACAGGAGCTAAATATGACTCTAAAGTGTTTAAAAAATCTGTTGGTCTAAATGGAGTTGGAACTAAAGCTGCTAATGCACTTTCATCTTATTTTTGTATTCGATCTATAAGAGATGGTAAAAGTAAGTATGTAGAGTTTGAAAAGGGAAATGTTGTAAATGATGAAGATATACAAGAAAACTCATCTAGAAAAGGAACGAAAGTAAGTTTTATACCTGATGAAGAGTTATTTGGAAAATACCGTTTTTTAAACGAATATGTCGAAAAAATGATGTGGAATTATTGTTACCTTAATCCAGGTTTAACAATAATTTACAATGGTGAGAAATTTTACTCTGAAAAGGGTTTATTTGATTTATTAGATCAGAACACAGAAGCCGAAATGTTGTATCCTATTATTCATTTAAAAGGAGAGGATATAGAAGTTGCAATTACGCATTGTAAAAATCAATATTCAGAACAATACTATTCTTTTGTAAATGGACAACATACCGTTCAGGGGGGGACTCATCAGTTGTCTTTTAGAGAGGGACTAGTAAAGACTATTAGAGAATATTTTGGTAAAAATTATGATGCATCTGACATAAGACAAGCAATTAATGCGGCAATTAGCATCAAGATTATCGAGCCTGTATTTGAATCTCAAACTAAAACGAAACTTGGTTCTACAGAAATGGAGCCCGGTGGTGTTACCGTCCGATCTTATGTGAATGATTTTTTAAAGAAAGATTTAGATAATTATTTGCATAGAAATACAGATGTTGCAGAAATAATTGAAAAGAAGATAAAACAAGCCGAGCATGAGAGAAAAGCAATGGCAGGAGTTAAAAAACTTGCCAAAGAACGTGCTAAAAAAGCTAATCTTCACAATAAGAAACTTAGAGATTGTAGAATTCATTATAATGACCTTAAAAATGAGGAAAGATACGAAACAACTATTTTTATTACTGAGGGGGATTCCGCTTCTGGATCAATTACAAAGACTAGAGATATAAAGACACAAGCAGTATTTTCTTTAAGAGGAAAGCCATTGAACTCGTTCGGACTTTCTAAGAAAGTTGTTTACGAAAATGAGGAGTTTAATTTGTTACAAGCTGCTTTAAATATCGAACAAGGAATTGATGAGCTTAGATATAATAAAATTGTAATTGCTACGGACGCAGATGTAGATGGAATGCATATTAGATTGCTTTTAATAACCTTCTTTTTGCAGTTTTTTCCAGAACTTGTGAAAGAAGGACATGTGTATGTATTAGAAACTCCACTTTTTAGAGTAAGAAATAGAAAAGAAACATTCTATTGTTATTCTGATGAAGAAAAGCAGGAGGCAATGGATAAAATTGGAAAAAATCCAGAAATTACTAGATTCAAGGGATTAGGTGAGATTTCCCCAAATGAGTTTAAACATTTTATAGGTAAAGATATGAGATTAGAACCTGTAATTTTAGGAAAAGAATCTAAAATTCAACAAATATTAGGATTCTTTATGGGAAAAAATACGCTAGATAGACAGAAGTTTATTATAGAAAATTTAAGAGTAGAAGAGGATATAGAAATTTAAAATGAAGCAAATATTTCATAATAATAAAAAGTCAAAATTCTTAACAATTTTTATTTGTTTATTTTTGTTTTTGATTTTAGTAATACCAATAATATTTTTTACATTTTTAAATTCTACAATAATTTATGATTTTTTTAAACACAACTATTTGTATTTTTTTGTTGTAATCTT
>CAJXFN010000122.1 GCA_913052655.1 uncultured Flavobacteriales bacterium
TAATCATGTTACTTCCGCAATCTATTGCTATTTTATAATCACTACTCATGCCCATTGACAAAGTATTTAAGGAACAGTGATTACTAAATATGCTAGAGAGAAAATCAAATTCTTTCTTTATTTGATTGATGTTATTTGTAAAACTTGCCATTCCCATTAATCCCCTAATATTAACGTTTTTATATTGCTCTTTTTTTAAGAGTATTTCATTTGATTCACTTGCGGTTAAACCAAATTTTGTATTCTCTGTTGCAATATGTATTTGTAATAAACAATCTATAATTCTATTGTTTTGTAGTGCTCTTTTGTCAATTTCTTTCAAAAGTTTCTCAGAATCTACAGCATGTATCAAGTCAATAAAGGGTGCAATATATTTTACTTTGTTTGATTGTAGATGACCAATCATATGCCATTTTATATCTTTGGGAAGTATCTCATACTTTTCAACAATTTCTTGAACTTTATTCTCTCCAAAAATCCTATGTCCAGAGTCATAAGCTTCTTTTATTTTATGATGAGATTGAGTTTTAGAAACAGCAACTAATTCTACTCCAATTGGTAGTTCCTTCTTAATTTTCTGAATGTTTTTAGAAACACTCATTTATTTTCTAAATTATAAATTGTTAATCCTGAACGAAGTTTTGGTTCAATATAAGTGCTTTTTGGAGGCATTATTTCGTTATTGTCTGATACCTTTTTTAAAGAATCAATATCGATTGGTTTTAGAATAAAGGCAACATTAAATTCTCCAGAGTCTACCTTGTTTTTTAAAACAGATAAAGAAATAGTTCCATCAAAAAAACTAATATTCTTATCTGTTTTTTCATCTGTAATTCCTAAAATTGGAGCTAGGATATACTTTGATAAAATAGAGGGGTCTAAACTTTCAGAAGTGCTTTGATAATTTCTTTCTTTAGCCACTAAAGAATACCATTTTCCGGAAAGATACATAGAGATCTCATATTTATCTGTAGGAGAATAGAACTTATCTGTTTTTTCACAAACATCATACTTTTCTTTAATTTTAACTATTAATTCTTTATCTGATATATAATTTTTTTTCTTAACTAATCTGTTATAATTTATAATATTCAACTCACTTTCACCAATCAAATAACTCATAAAGAAGTTAAAATTATCTTCTGGATTATAGTTCGGATTTTTCTCTCTAATTTTTTTACATAATAATGAGGAGGAAGCGGATCTATGATGTCCGTCCGCAATATAAATATCTTTTATGTTTTTAAATTCTTCAGTAATTGAATTTATACTTTCTTTATTTGTTATATTCCAAAATTTATGAAGTACTTTATTCGTTGTAGTAAACTCGTATTCAGCTCTTTCTTCAATTTTTTTCTGTATTATCAAATTTATAGTTTTATTATCTCGGTAGGTAAGTAATACAGGCTCCGCATTAAAAGCAGTTGTTTGTAGGTAATCTTTAAACATCTCCTTTCTTTTAGTTAGAGTTTGTTCATGAATTTTTATGTTTCCATTATTATAATCATCAATAGATGTAGCGGCAATTATTCCAGTATAATTTTTATTTCCTTTTGTCTGTTGATAAATGTACAAACATTCAGATTTCTCTTCAAACAAAATTCCCTCATTAATAAATTTTTGAAATTTATTTTTAACTAACTTATATTTTTCTTTTCCTGTAGTTTTTACTGATTTTTTATAATCTGGATTAATAATATGTAAAAAGGTAAAAGGATTATTATCCAACTTTTCCTTTAAAGTTTTATTAGAGTAACTTAAATACGATCTTGAGGCAACAAGACTAGCTTTGTCCCTTGTTGGTCGGATAGCCCTAAATGGTCGAATACTAGCCATTTTATTTTTCGAAATAGGTAATTATTTTCTCAGCTAGCTCTATACCTATTCTCTCCTGAGCTTCTTGAGTTGCTGCTCCAATATGAGGAGTAAGTGAAATACTATTATGCATCAGTAAATGAATGCTTGGTTTCGGCTCATTTACAAATACATCAAGACCAGCATATTCTAATTTACCTTTGTCTAGTGCAAACATAAGTGCATCTTCATCAATTAGTCCCCCTCTTGATGTATTAATGATGCCTGCTCCTGTTTTCATTAGTCCAATCTCTTCTGCTCCGATTACTGATTTATCATCAGTTTTAGGAATGTGTAGAGTTACAAAATCAGAATTTTTTAAAACTTCTTCAAAACTAGTAGTTTCAATAGTAAATGTTTTCTTTTCTCCATTGTAGAAGTTTAAAGTAATATTTGCCTCTTTTGAAAATTTATCATGAGCAATAACATTCATTCCTAAACCTATTGCTCTTTTTGCTACAGCTTGACCAATTCTTCCAAAACCAATAATTCCTAAGGTTTTTCCACCAAGTTCTTTTCCCTCTGCGTAAGCTTTCTTTAATTCTTTAAAATTGCTTTCTCCTTCTAATGGCATTTGTCTATTCGATTCATATAAAAATCTAACCATTCCAAATAAATGAGAAAAAACTAATTCTGCGACAGAATCAGAAGAAGCTGCTGGAGTATTATATACTTCTAAACCCTTTTCTTTTGCATATTCTACATCAATATTATCCATTCCTACACCACCTCTTCCAATAACTTTCAGATTTGGACAAGCGTCTATTAAATCTTTTCTAGCATTTGTAGCAGATCTTACTAGTAGAACCTCATAGTTTTCAGAGTTAATAATAGAAATTAAATCTTCTTGATTTACTTTTTCCGTCACAACTTTAAATCCTTTTTTCTCTAAGATTTCAATTCCCGGTTTAGAGATTCCGTCATTTGCTAATATTTTTATCATCTTTAATTATTTTCTAGATTACTCATTACATTTATTAAAACCTCAATACTTTCTAATGGGAGAGCATTGTAAATAGAGGCTCTGTATCCTCCTACAGATCTATGTCCTTTCAAACCACTAATTCCTGCTTCTTTCCATAGAAAATCAAATTTGTCTTGTAAAGATGAATCCGTAAGAATAAAGGTTATATTCATATTTGATCTATCTTCCTTGTTTGCAACTCCTTCAAATAAAGGATTTCTATCTATCTCAGAATAAAGCATTTTTGCTTTTCTTTCATTTACTTCTTCAATCCATTCTACACCTCCGTGATCTTTTAACCACTGGAGAGTAAGCATAGAAACATACACAGCAAACACTGGTGGAGTATTAAACATACTATCTTTTGATATGTGTGTGTTAT
>CAJXFN010000123.1 GCA_913052655.1 uncultured Flavobacteriales bacterium
ATAATTTCTTAAAAAGTGGTAAATCATTAGGAGTAGATATAATCAAAATATCTTTTATTCCTGCATATAACAATGTAGTAAGAGGGTAATAAATCATAGGCTTATCATACACAGGAATCATTTGTTTACTTACCCCCAATGTTAGAGGATGAAGACGACTTCCAGATCCTCCTGCTAAAATTATTCCTTTCATATTTTATCTATTGTTATATTAAATATTAATCCTCCTCTAAATCAATTAATTTATCTGAAAATGCTTCATAGGTTATTATTCTTTCCAAAGATAATAATAAAGCGGGTAATAATAAAAGATTAGATAACATTGCAATAATTAAAGTCATTGAAACTAGAAGGCCAAGAGCAATCGTACCTCCAAAATCAGAACATATAAAAATAAAAAATCCAAAGAAAAGAACAACAGAAGTATAAAACATACTTACTCCTGTCTCCTTTAAAGAGGAAAAAATAGACTTTTTCATATTCCAATTATTGGCAATTAATTCTTGTTTATATTTTGCTAAAAAATGAATAGTATCATCTACTGATATTCCAAAGGCGATACTAAAAACTAAAATAGTAGAGGGTTTAATTGGAATAGAAAAATATCCCATAATAGCTGCAGTTAAAAGTAATGGTAAAAGGTTAGGAACCAAAGATACAATTACCATCCGAAAAGATCGAAACATCCAAGCCATAAAAATGGAAATCAGTATTATAACTAATAATAAGCTATATACTAAATTACCGACTAAGAACTTGGTTCCTTCTAGAAATACTCGACTAAAACCAGTTACAATTACATCATATTTATCCGGATGAAAAATGGAATTTATTTTAGGACTTAATTCACTTAAAATAGCATCCATTTCAGGAGTAGCTAAATCATTCATTCTTAAAGTGATTCTTGCTTTTGAATTTATTTTATCTGTTAATTTTACATCCAAATTATTTAATGAATCTGACTTTCTAATTAAGGATGATATTCTTCCTAAATCTCTTCTCTGCGGAAGAACATAATACTTAGACCCATCCTGCTTAAATGCTTGATTTGCGTACTTAATAAATTCTATATATGAAAGTGGTTGTGAAAACTCTTCATAATTTTTTAATTCATCTTGAAGTTGTTGCACTTTAGACATGAAAGAGGCTTTATTAATAGCATTTGTATCTTTAGCGTCAATAATTATTTCAAGCGGCATAACCCCTCCAAAATTCTTTTCAAAAAATTGTAAATCTGTGTATAAATCTCCATTTCTAGAAAGGTCATCTGTAATGTTCCCAGTAGTTTCTACAAGCAATAAACCTGTAAATCCAACAATAGTTAAAACACAAGAAGTTATATATATTACCTTTCTTTTATCTTTGACCCATGAGGACAAAATCAATACCACTGACCTAACCCACCTTCTATCTAGATGTCTAGTATGTCTTAATTTTGGAGCAGAAAAAAATGAAAACCAAATTGGAATCAATAATAGAGAGATTACATATATAAATATTATACTAAGAGCTGCCACCAATCCAAATTCTTGAAGAGTTTCACTTTTTGTTAGAGTAAATGCAGCAAAACCAGATGCAGTTGTTAAGTTTGTAAGTAAAGTAATATTACCAATCTTACTTATCATTAAATTTAGAGATTTAATCTTATCTTTATTTTTCCTGAATTCTGTATGATATTTATTTATAAGAAAAATACAATTAGGTATTCCAATTACAATTACAACAGGAGGTACCAATGCTGTAAGAATCGTTACATTAAATTCTAAAAATCCCATTACACCAAAAGAAAATAACACTCCTAAAGTTACTACAATCATAGAGATTAATGTAGCCTTAAATGAACGAAAGAAAACATATAAAATTAATGAAGTAATTAACAAAGTTAGGATTATAAAGACTGAAATTTCATCTTTCACTTTTATAGAATCTATAGTTCTAAGATATGGCATTCCTGAATATCTTACGTCTAAATTTAAGGTCTTACTATATTTTTCTCCGGAAGCAACTATATCGTCTATTAGAAATTTTCTCTCTGGGGTGCCTAAAACTTCTTTATTAATATCTACAAGCATAAGAGCAGAATAAACATCTTTATTATATAGCATTCCATCATAAATCTTTTGATCTTGGAAAATCTGTAAAGCAGAATCTATCTGAATAGAGGTCATATTAGGATGATACCAATCTGTTGATATAAATTTCTTTTTAGAAGAATCAGTTTGTAGAATAGGAAGTTGAGTAATATTTAAAACCGCATTAACACCTGATAAATTTTCTATCTCTAATCCAAATCTATGCCAAGCAAGGAGATGTTCTTTAGTAAAAAACTCTACATCCTGAACTGCAATTACCATTGTATTTATACTCTCCCCAAATTCTGATTTAAAATCATTAAAATCAATCTGAATCTGACTATCACCAGGCAATATCTGAGCATGTTCGTAAGACATCTTAACATCTCCTGCCAAATGATACATAATAGCTGCTATAGCTATTAACAAGAAAATTATAAAAAATCTTCCCTTAAGAATTATATCTGAAACTTTGATCATTTAGGATGTTTTTAAATTAAAAAAGGGACTCAAAGAATCCCTCTGTGTAATTTATTTTTAGGGTTTAAATTGTCATTACATCTTTTTCTTTCTCAGTAAATATCTTGTCAGTGTTAGAAATAAATTTATCTGTCAAGGTCTGTACACTAGATTCTGCATCTCTAGCTAAATCCTCAGATAAACCATCTTTAGCTAATTTTTTCACTTCTTCATTTGCTTTTTGTCTAGAATTACGAATACTCACCTTACAATTTTCTGTTTCCGACTTTACCTGTTTTACCAATTCTCTTCTTCTTTCTTCCGTTAATGCTGGAATATTGATCATAATCAATTCTCCATTGTTCATTGGGTTAAGACCTAAATTTGATTCTATAATTGCTTTTTCAATGTCTCCCATTACTGATTTATCAAATGGTTGAATAGAAATTGTTTGAGAATCAGGCGTATTTACATTTGCCATTTGAGATAAAGGTGTCAGTGCTCCATAATAATCAACCTTAACTGATGATAACATTTGAGGAGAGGCTTTTCCCGCCCTAATCTTTGAAAGAACCATCTCTAATCGAGATATAGATTCTTGCATTTGCTCTTCAGCAACATCTAATATTAATTCAATTTCTTCATTCATAATTATA
>CAJXFN010000124.1 GCA_913052655.1 uncultured Flavobacteriales bacterium
CATTTTCTGGGAAGCTATCCTGAGAAAATATAGGTGTTGAAAAAATGAGTATTAAAAAGGTTTTAAATAACTTCATAGTTTAAAAATTTAAAAGCACAATTTACCAAAAATTAACTAACTAATATTTGTAAATTTGCATGAAATAAAAAATTGAGAAAACTACTTTCATATATTACCCCAAAATTTATTTCTGACAGTGTACAGATATATAGAGATTCTGGATTCAAAGGTCTTATTAAGGAAAAAGGATGGAAGTTTGTTTTTTATTTTTTTATGTTTTATTTAATTAGAGATTCAATTATATATATATTAATTCCTTATTTAATTGGTAAGCCGATTTTTAATTGGTAAATTAATTTTTAATAATTTTGTAAAAAAAAAATGAAAACATCTCAAGCTAATTTAATAAATAGTTTAACATTAATATTGATGCCTTTATGGTCTTACCTTACTTATGAAGGTACAGTTGAAAAGCCGGACCAATCAATAACAGCTCTTATCCCTCTCTTTTTGGGAGTTATATTACTATTATGTAATAATGGAATTAAAAATAATAATAAAATAATTGCTCATGTAGCTGTAATAATTACTTTAATTGCAATTGGCGGATTATCAAAACCATTAATGTCTGCGATAGAAGAGGGACGAAACCTTGGAATCTTTAGAGTATCCTTAATGGTTTTGACCTCAGTAATAGCAATGATTACTTTTGTCAAAAGCTTCATTGAAGCAAGAAAGAAATAATACTATATGCATGAAAGAGCGGTTTTAATAGGGCTAATCACACCCGAAGTAACCGAAGATCTCGTAAGTGAATATTTATTAGAACTAGATTTTTTAGCTAGAACAGCCGGCGCAATAACAGTAAAACAATTTACTCAGAAATTACCTAACCCAGACAATAAAACTTTTTTAGGAAAGGGAAAAACAGAACAAGTTCGTGAGTTTGTAGAAGAAAATGAAATTGACATGATCATCTTTGATGATGATCTCTCAGCTTCACAGCTTAGAAATGTAGAGAGGATTTACAAATGTAAGATCCTAGACAGAAGTAATTTAATTCTTGACATTTTTGCATCAAGAGCTAAAACTGCAAAGGCTCGTACTCAAGTTGAACTGGCTCAATATCAATATCTATTACCACGACTTACTAGAATGTGGACCCATTTAGAAAGGCAGAAAGGAGGTATTGGTATGAGAGGACCTGGAGAAACACAAATCGAAACAGATAGAAGGATTATTAAAGATAAGATATCTCTTTTAAAAAAGAAAATGGTAAAGATTGATAAGCAAGGATTTACCCAAAGACAAAGAAGAGAACATCTGATTAGAGTTGCTTTAGTTGGATATACAAATGCTGGAAAATCTACTTTAATGAATAGTTTAAGCAAGTCTGATATATTTGCTGAAAACAAGTTGTTTGCAACGCTAGATACAACTGTAAGGAAAGTAGTTTTTCAAAACCTTCCTTTTCTTCTTGCAGATACAGTTGGTTTTATTCGTAAACTTCCGCATCAACTTGTAGAATCTTTTAAGTCAACTTTAGATGAGGTGAGAGAATCGGATTTGTTATTGCATGTAGTAGATATTTCAAACAATTCTTTTGAAGATCATATTCAGGTTGTAGAAAAAACAATAGCAGAGATTGGGTCCTCACATATTCCATCCTTAATTGTTTTTAATAAGATCGATCAATATACATATATTCTAAAAGAAGAGGATGATTTAACACCTATCACAAATGAAAATCTCAGCTTAGAAGATTTAAAAAAAACTTGGATGGCTCGATCAAATAATGATGCAATATTTATTTCTGCATTAAATAAAACGCATTTTGAGGAGTTAAGATCTTTACTATACGAACGAATAAAAGAGTTACACATAAAAAGATATCCTTATAACAATTTCTTATACTAGCATATATTCTGCAAATCTATCAGTTGTTTGTAATGACCATTTAGCTTTATTAAGTCAGAGTGATTTCCTCTTTCTATAATATTTCCTTCATGTAAAACTAATATTTCATCGGCATCTTTTATTGTAGAAAGCCTGTGAGCTATAACTAATGTTGTTCGTTTTTTCATTAAATTAGATAAGGCATTTTGTACTAATTTTTCAGATTGAGTATCTAAAGAGGATGTTGCTTCATCTAAAATTAAGAATTCAGGATTTTTGAGAATTGCTCTTGCAATACTTATTCTTTGCTTTTGTCCACCGGATAGTTTATCTCCTTTTTCACCAATATTTGTTTCATAACTATTTTCGCTTTCTAAGATAAACTCCTCTGCATTTGCGATTTTTGAAGCTTTAAATACTTCTTCCTTGGTTGCTTTGGGATTACCTATTAATATATTGTTATAGATAGTGTCATTAAACAGAATAGACTCTTGAGATACAACTCCCATTAGTTTTCTTATATCAGATGTTTTAATATTTTTTATGTTATTGTTATCAATACAAATTTCCCCTTTCTTAATATCATAAAAACGAGCGCACAAATCTGCTATAGTAGATTTTCCGCTACCAGACTTCCCAACAATAGCGACAGTTTTTCCTTTAGGAATATTAAAGCTAATTTTATTTAGGATAGTGGTGTTCTCATATTTAAAACTAACATTCCGTATACTTATTTCTTTTTCTATTTTATTTACAGAAATAGGATTTTCCGAATCTATTATATTATTTTCAGCATCCATCAACTCATAAACTCTTGCAGATGCTGCCGCTCCTTTTTGTAATCTGTAATAAGCAGTTGTAAATGATTTTGCTGGAGGAATTATTTGTGAAAATATTAAAATATAGCCAATAAATTCTTCTGGGCTTAAAAGGGAATCTCCACCTAATACTAGCTTTCCTCCAAACCACATGACGACAACCATAATGATAGTGCTTAAGAATTCGCTCATAGGAGCTGACATATCTTTTTTTCGTAATAAAGAAGTCATTAATTTCTTATATTGATTACTTTCTTTATCAAATTTGCGATGAGCATTTTTTTCTGCACCAAATAGTTTGATAATTTTTAATCCACCAATATTCTCATCTAATATAGATAAAATATCAGCCATTTTATCTTGACTTTTTTCAGATGATTTTTTTAAGCTTTTTCCAATTTTAGCAATTATAAATCCTGTAATTGG
>CAJXFN010000125.1 GCA_913052655.1 uncultured Flavobacteriales bacterium
GAGATTTATTAATTGAAGGATTAAATAAAATTGATGGAGTTGTTTGTCCAAAACCTAAAGGAGCATTTTACGCAATTGCTCAGTTACCTATAGATGACGCAGATAAATTTGCTCAATGGTTATTGGAAGAATTCGATCTTAATGGAGAAACGATAATGGTTGCTCCTGCGGCTGGATTCTATTCGACGCCTGAAATGGGAATAAATCAAGTTAGAATAGCCTATGTACTAAATAAAAAATCTTTACAAAAAGCAATTAATTGTTTAGAATCAGCTCTTAATATATACCCTGGAAGAACTTTGTAATGGACTTGTTTCATCATAAACAACGAGTAGAAAAAAAACGCAAGGAAAACAGTGTTTTTTTTAAACGTTTAAAAAAAGAAAAACCTAAAGTTTTAGATAAACTTATTCATCCTATACATGAGGATGTTTTTGCAAATACTGATTGTTTAAAATGTGCAAATTGTTGTAAAACAACAAGCCCTCTATTTACTGATAAAGATATTCAAAGGATATCTAGGTATCTTAAAATAAGACCATCAGAATTTGTTGATAGATATTTGAGAATTGATGAAGATAGTGACTATGTATTACAGTCTGTTCCGTGTTTTTTTTTAAGCGAGGATAATTATTGTTCTATTTATGAGGTTAGACCTAAAGCCTGTAAGGAGTACCCTCATACTGATAGAATAAAACAATATCAACTTTTAAAACTTACTGAAAAAAATATAAATATCTGTCCTGCAGTTTTTGAAATAGCAGAAAGGTTAAAGTTAGAATTATAACATATTTTACAGAGTTATATTAATCGTATTGGATACATTGATTAATATAATAAATACTTTTGTCTTATTTTCTTAAATTCTTCTAAATCTGATTGCCAACCAGATTTAATTTCTGTAGAGTTTTTACCTTGTATTATTTGAAGTCTAAGCTGGTTGGTGCCAGCAAGTTTATCGAAAAAATTATTGAAAAAACTTTCTTTATTGTTAGAGTTTTTATAGCAATAAATAAGCCAATCTAAATTAATAGATGTAAAGTAGTTATCCTGATTTCTGAGATCAAATCCAAAGCAGATTTTATTTTCGTGTTTTGGATATTTGCTTCCTGGTCCACTTTTTGGGATAAAGGAATAGCTACTGTTTAAATAAGGGGCTCCAAAATGTTGAAAAGGATATTTTGTTCCTCTTCCAATACTAATAGTAGTTCCTTCAAAAAGACAAAGAGATGGATATAGGTTAACAGATCTTGCGTTAGGCAGGTTAGGTGAAGGTTTTATAGGAAGATCGTAATGCATATCGTGTGTATATTTTTCCATTTTGATCACTTCTAGATTACATTTTTCAGATATCCAATTTTCTCCATTTATCATTTGAGCATATTCAGCTATTGTCATGCCATGTACTATTGGGACTGGGTGCATTCCTACAAAACTTTCAAATCCTTCTTTTCTTACCGGTCCATCTATATAATGTCCATTAGGATTTGGTCTGTCTAGTACTATTACTTTTAAATTATTTTCTGAAGCTGCTTCCATTACATAGTGTAATGTGGAAATATAGGTGTAGAAACGAGTTCCTACATCTTGAATATCAAATAGGATTACATCTATACCTTCAAGTTGTTTTGTTGTAGGTTTTTTATTTTTTCCGTATAAAGAAATGATAGGGATTCCTGTTTTTTTATCTATTCCATCTTCAATTTTAGTTCCCGCGTCTTCAGTACCTCTAAATCCATGTTCTGGTGAAAATACTTTAACAATATGTATTTTTCTTTTTATTAGACTGTCTACTAAATGTGTTTTCTGAATCATGGAAGATTGATTTCCAACAATTGCTACTTGTTGATTCTTTAGTAATGGAATATATTGGTAAGTTCTTTCAGCAGCTACTATTATTTGAGAGTAACTGAAAACAGAAAGTAATACACATAATAAGAGGAATATTTGTTTTATTTTAGCCATGATAATGAATGTAGAATATTTTATATCTAAACGTATTGTTAGTGCAAAGGAAAACAAAAATGTCTTTTCTCGCCCGATAATTCGTATTACAATTTTTGCTGTAGCTCTTTCTGTTGCGGTTATGTTAATAGCTTTGTCTATTTTGAATGGATTTCAGAATCAGATTATCGATAAAGTATTTTCGTTTGCTTCTCATATACAAATATTTAAGGAAAAGTTAGATAATAAAGAGTCGTCTATAATATTGAACGATTATTTTTTAGATTCTTTGCAAGTGGATGGAGTAAGTAGTGTTAGCCCTGTTGTTTATGAATTTGGTCTAATTAAAACAGATAGTGATTTTTTAGGGATTCAGTTGAAAGGAGTATCTAATGACTACAATTGGCTATGTATTGAAGATAAAATTACACATGGAAAAATATGTCATTCTGATTCTTCTATTATTATTTCTGAGCTGATAGCTGTTAAGTTAAATATAAAAATAGGAGATAAGATTAGAATATATTTTCCATCTATTAAAAACGAAAGAGTAAATGTACGCCCATTTTATGTAACAGCTTTCTATAATAGTTATATGCCGGATTTTGATAATAATTTAACTTTTGTGGATATTTCTAAACTTCAGAATCTTAAAAGTTGGGAACATAATAAAGTTTCTTTAATAGAACTTTCTGTAGATAATTTTGAAAATATTGATGATATTACTCAAAATGTTGATTTAAGTGTTTGGGATTTTTTTGGCAATTATCATAGAAGAATAGAAACTTTACTATCAAACGATAAAATTTCTGAATTGACTAACAAACAAAAATCAGATCTTGATTCTTTTCTTTGGTTAAAAAATGACGAAAAAGATGTTCATTTGATTCAGGTAAGAAACATTAAACAATTATATCCACAAATATTCGATTGGTTAAAATTACAAGACATGAATGTTATGGTAATTATTTTACTGATGTTGTTGGTAGCAATTATGAATATTATCTCTAGTTTACTAATTTTGATATTAGAGAAAACTAGTTTTATAGGAATTTTAAAATCTTTTGGATCATCTAATTGGACGATACGTAAAATTTTTATGTATAATTCCTTATATTTGTTAGGAAGAGGTTTGTTCTGGGGAAATCTAATTGCATTTGTTTTGTTGTTTATTCAGTATCAATTTGAGATTA
>CAJXFN010000126.1 GCA_913052655.1 uncultured Flavobacteriales bacterium
GGACCTATTTTTAGAAAAACTAAATCAGATGGAACAAAAGGAAATTCAGTTGTTGGATTCTTTTTATCAGGAGAATTAAGAAATGTAGATGACTCAGACCCATCTGCAATTGGAATGTGGAAAGTTAAAGACAATAAATTAGCAGAATTAAAATCT
The DNA here is from genome assembly GCA_913052655.1 of uncultured Flavobacteriales bacterium. Lineage (GTDB taxonomy): Bacteria > Bacteroidota > Bacteroidia > Flavobacteriales > BACL11. The sequence goes on from CAJXFN010000126.1 coordinate 157, forward strand.
ACTCCATTCGTTATTGCACCAAATGCTGCTGCTGGTTTCTTAAGTACTTCTGATTTCCTAACTGAGGAAGACTTTGAAAATGTTCAAGCAAAACTAAATACAAATAAGTTTAGATACAATTTTGCTGGTAAATTAGATATAAAACCAGCTAAAAATACTTTTTTATCCTTAGGAGGAACTTATTATAAGAGTGATGGTCAAAATTTTAGTTATTGGAGGTCTATGTTTAGCTCATCTAATAATAGTACATCCACCCAAGAAACATGGAGAGTTTTTGGAAGACTGACTCAAAAGTTTGGAACAGAAGAGTCTAACAGTGAAAAAAGTTCTAGTTTAATTAAAAATGCATATATTACAATCCAAGGAGATTACACATCCAATTATTATCAGACATATGACGAGAGGCATAAATATAATTTGTTTGATTATGGACATGTAGGGAATTTTGTTACTCATAAAGCTCCAGTTTATGGAAATGGTACAGCTATAGATTCTATTACGGGTATTCCTTATTCGGGACAAATTTTATTAGGATGGAGAGATACACTATATGAATTTTTTGATTCTACTACTCACAACCCAGACGCAGCGAATTATACTAATGCTTACTATGATATATTTGAACAATATGGAATGGCTTCACAATATATATCTGGATATGGAGCTGATGGAGTAATTAGAACAGAGTTTGACCTTCAGGGTCAGGGATTAAGAAATGGAGATGGACCATCTTCTGTATATTCTTTATTCGGAAATTGGGGAACACAATATACCGGAGCAAATCGACAATATAATACACAAAACACTTTTAAATTGTCTGCTTCCGCAGATATTGGTGATCATGAAATATCCTTTGGATTTGAAAGAGAAGAGAGAAACGATAAATATTGGGGTGTAGGAGCTAGTGGATTGTGGACACTAGCGAGACAACTTACAAATAAACATATTGAACAAAGAGATATATACAATCCAATTCCTGTATTTGATCAGAATGGAATTTTTCAAGATACTGTTAATTTCAACAGGTTAAATGAACAACAGTACGATGCATTAGGTAACCCTATATTTTATTATTACGATGAATCTGGTAATGCATATGAAGCAAAAGGATTAAGTCAACAATCTACTTTTGATTTCAACTTGAGAAATAGTCTTGACGGTTATAGTTTTAATGATATTAATTGGATTGATCTTGATAATTTAGATCCTGATATGTTGGATATTAATTTTTTTAGTGCAAATGAATTATTAAATGGAGGGTCTAATTATGTTTATTATTTTGGTTTTGACGCTTTTGGAAATGCTATATCTGGAACACCAACTTTGAATGATTACTTTGGTCATAGAAACATTGACGGAGCCCTTGTTGAGAAAGGTACTGACAATGTAATATCTGAGAATGAACTTAGAAGAGAAGTAGCGGCATTTAATCCAATCTATACTGCTGGATATATTCAGGACAAATTTGCTATTAATGATTTATTGTTTAATGTTGGACTTCGAATAGATAATTATGATGCTAATCAACCAGTATTAAATGATAAATATTTATTGTTCAATCCAGCATTAGCTAATACTGACGAAGCGTTATCATTACTACCAAGTGGATCTTCACATCCGTCATCTATTGGAGACGATTTCGTCGTTTATGTAGACAATATTGAAGATGCGACAAGAATTGTTGGATATAGAAATGGGGATGATTGGTACAATGAACAGGGAATACAGATTTCTGACCCTACTCTTTTAGCAGAAGCGGCCGAAGGGAAAATATCACCTTTGTTAGACGCGGACGCTAAAAAGGCAGTTAGAGGAGGTTACAAGACGGATGATGCGTTTGTAGATTACAAATCGCAAACAACATTTATGCCTCGTATCGCATTTTCTTTTCCAATCTCTGATGAAGCACAGTTCTTTGCTCATTATGATGTTTTAACTCAAAGACCACCATCTGCAAACAGAATTGAGCCATTAGATTATTTATATATGGAAGATAATGTTGGAGCTCTTTTAAACAATCCTGATTTGAAACCAGAAAAAACTGTTGACTACGAATTAGGTTTTGCTAAAAAATTAACTCTTTCTTCAGCACTTAAGCTGTCTTTATTCTACAAAGAACTTAGAGATATGATTCAGGTTACCAACGTTCTAGGAGCATATCCAGCTACTTATATGATGTATCAGAATATTGACTTTGGTACAGTAAAAGGATTTTCTGCAAGTTACGACTTAAGAAGAACCGGAAGAGTACAAATGACTACTAACTATACTTTGCAATTTGCTGACGGTACAGGTTCATCAGCTTCCTCAGGATATAGTTTAGTAAATACAGGACAGCCAAATTTGAGAACAACGATTCCATTATCGTATGATCAAAGACATGCACTTTCTGCATCAGTAGACTACAGATATAAAACTGGAGATAAATACACGGGCCCTGTGTTATTTGGTGTTAAAATATTTGAAGACGCGGGAGCGAATATAATGATGTCTGCGGGATCTGGTACACCTTATTCAAGACAATCAAATATTACTCAGGAAGCGGCCGATGGGATTAATGATCGTTCTACTCTTATGGGAAGTATTAATGGTTCTAGATTGCCATGGCAGTTTAGATTAAACGCTAAGTTGAATAAGAATTTTGAAATTAAGTGGACTAAGAAAAAATCTTCTTTTGTAAATGCATATTTACAAGTGCAAAATCTGTTAAATACTAAAAATATTATTAGTGTGTATAGAGCAACTGGTAACCCTGAAGATGATGGATATTTAACAGCTGCAGAATCTCAAAATGATATAATGAGTAGAAACAACCCTGATTCCTTCAGATATTTGTATTCATTAGCGGTTAACAATCCTTCTCATTATAGTTTGCCAAGAACATTTAGACTAGGTTTATCACTTACTTTTTAATATAAATTAATTATGATATCAAAAAAATCATTTATAAATATGAAATTTAATAAACAAA
>CAJXFN010000127.1 GCA_913052655.1 uncultured Flavobacteriales bacterium
TGGAATAGATAATATTGAAAGTAATATTTATGATGAGTTTATTTCAGTACTAGATGTTGCTCCTACTCTTTACTCCTTAACTCAATCCGATTCTGAAATTAGTGTAACAGGTGAAAGTATTATTCCATTCCTTATGAAAAATCAGAGTTATACTCACGATGAAAATTATGTTTTTGCATTTGAGCATAGTGGTAGTTCAATATTAATTAAGGATAAATGGAAAATTGTAAATAATTCTTTCCCTTTCAATAAAGATAATTTTGAACTTTACCAATTATCTGATATTTCTGAAGTTAATAATCTAAAAAATGAACAAAATGAGGTATATAATTCTTTAATTAATGATTGGGAATCATTTGTTCTAGAAAATAGGATAATTTTACCGACCCCTTACAGAGATGATCTTAACTAAATTATTCGAAGTTTATATCAATGTTATTTTTGTCGTAGAAATCTGAAAGAATCTGTTTTACTTCTTCCTTCTCTTCCACAAGATTAATTAGATCAATATCCTGTGGTGAAATAAGTTTATTTCCAGCTAGTGTATCTTTAATCCAATTAAATAATGGTTTATAATGTTTTTTGCCAACCAGAATTATTGGGAATAATTTTGATTTCTTAGTCTGAATTAAAGTTAGAGCATTAAACAACTCATCTAAAGTTCCATATCCACCAGGCATAACAACAAATCCTTGGGAATATTTTTGGAACATTAATTTTCTTACAAAGAAATAGTCAAACTTTAGTAAATACTCCTCGTCTACAAATTCATTAGTAAATTGTTCAAATGGTAAATTTATTCTTAATCCTATTGATTTTCCTTTAGCTAGTTTAGCACCTTTATTTGCTGCTTCCATAATTCCAGGTCCTGCACCTGATATTATTCCAAATCCCATTTCAGAAATCATACTGGCAATTTCAACAGTTTTTTTATAGTACGGGTCGCTTGGTTCTGTTCTCGCAGACCCAAAAATTGATATTGAGGGTCCCACCTCGATTAAAGTTTCAAAACCATTAACAGTTTCAGCATTATATTTTAAAATTCTCCAGCTATCCTTAGTAATGGTATTATTCCAGTCTTTCATGGTATATTTGTATAATAATAATTAAATTAAGACGTATTTATATATAAATATATATCATTTATTAAAAAAATAAATTTATGAAATGCCTCAATATACATACAGTTCTTATCTTTTCTTTGATTATTATTTCTTGTAATCAGCTAGAAGATTCATTTAATCTACCAGGAGAAGACAAAAATGATATAGTATATTATGAGCTAAAAAATGATTATCTGGCCCCAGAATCAAGAGAGTTTATTGAAGGGAATTTTCCATCTGAAAGTATAAATTCCTCATACATATTAATTGGTAAAGATAGTTATGGCTTCGAAGCTGACCTTTCAAATGAAATGAGTCTATCTTTTGATGAAGATGGCGTCTTTAGATTTAACAGGGATCATCCATTTATAAAAGATAGGTTCAGTAAAGGTATTTATGGTTTTAATAGAGGTGGAGGCGGAAAAGGTGGTGAAGACAAAGGAGATAAGGAAAAGGATGAAGGAGACAGGGAAAAGAAAGATAGAGACAAAGGAGATAAGGAAAAGGACGAAGATAAAAATTATAAATCCGAAAGATGTTTTGAATTTATAATGCCATACTCAATTATTATGCCAGATAGTAGTATTATTTCAATTGCAGAAGAGAATGATATGGAAAAAATAAAGACTTGGTATGATGATAATCCAAATACTAAGAAAAGGCACAAAATTCAATTTCCAGTTGATATAAAATTTCTTGTCTCTAAATCTGGCGAGAATAAAGTAGAAACTTTGTCTTCGCCTAAAGATCTTAAGAAGGTTATGGAATTCTGTAAAGGAGGGATGGAAAAGTTTAAGGAGGATAGAAAAAGAAAGGGAAAAAAAGATAAATGTAAGAAACAAGACATAAGCGAAATAGAGGAGTGTATCAAAGATTATATATCTCAGAATTTTTCTGATGATGAAATCGTTCATGCTAGAACTGTAGTAACTAAAGATGATGTCACCTTACATATTGTTAAGCTCAAAGAGAATGGAATTCTGAAGTTTAACGAAGACTGTCACTTTATAGATTAATGATAGTCTCCATATCCTGGAAATGTAAATCAACATGGAAAAAATCTTCAGTAAATACGTTATGGTGTTTATTAGGGTGTTCAATTGGTGACTTTGGAACAATATTTTATTTTCAAAATATTGAACATACTCTACCAGTGTGGGGAGTTATGACACTAGCAATTATCAATGGATTACTTACAAGCATTGCTCTTGAAACTTTCATACTATCTAAACAAATGACTTTAAGAGAAGCTTTTAACGTTGCAATTGGTATGAGTTTTATAAGTATGGTAGGTATGGAGGCAGCAATGAATATCACTGATGTGATATTGACAGGGGGAGCTATTCTCACATGGTGGGCTATTCCATTTATGTTATTTGCAGGGTTTATTACACCCCTACCTTACAACTATTACAGATTAAAAAAATTTAATCATTCCTGCCACTAATGTTTTAACTATTTTGGAATTATCTCTAGAGCAAAACCACCTCCAGGTGCTAGATAGATGTCTATTTTATCATCGGAGGAAATTATTTTCTCTCTAATTTGATACTCCATTGGATTCTCTTTCCAGTGTGTATTTCGAGTGTCTAAATACATATTTACTGAATATTCCTTTCCTGAATCAAGAAAAGAAAAATCTATCTCTAACTCTCTCTCGTTTTCATTTGTTATACCTCCTAAATACCAATTTTCTGTATTTTTATCTTTTCTTGCAATTACTACATATTCTCTAAACTCACTATTTAATATTTTTCTTTCTGACCAGTCTACTGGAACATTTTTAATAAATTTGAAAGCATCCATGTGCTTTGAGTAATGTTTTGGTAGATCTGCAGCCATCTGCATAGGGGAGTAGTATACTACATAAAGACCAAGCTCTTTACTGATTGTTGAAGGAACAATAGCACCCTTATCAATATTTTTTGTTTCTGGAGAGTCATACCTGAAGTTATTTAACTGAA
>CAJXFN010000128.1 GCA_913052655.1 uncultured Flavobacteriales bacterium
ATAGATTAAAAGTTCCTATAACATTATTTATTGTACCTTCTTTTTTAGATAAAGACAATTATCTGTCAGAAAAAGAACTTGTATCGATATCAAAAAATCCATACATAAAAATTCAATCTCATACACTCAATCACTTTGATCTAACCAGTTTAAGTGATGATGTTTTAAAAGAAGAACTAACTTGTTCAAAAAATAGACTAGAGTCTCTTTGTGGGGTATTAGTAGATTCTGTTTGCTATCCAAAAGGACTATTTAATTCTAAAATTGTAGATTTTGCTAATAATATTGGATATCGCTATCAATATTCTTCTTTGCCTGGTTCTTATTTTAAAGAGATATATCCAACTGTTAAAAGAAGAAATTTGGTTCAGTACTTATCATCTAAACAATTAGAATATACTTTAAGAGGAGGGGGTAGTATTTTTTATTTTTGGTATAAATTAAAACATATAAAAAAATGAGAATTTGTTTAGTTTCTTCTTCTTTTTACCCTGCAATATTTTATGGTGGTCCAGTGTCTTCAACCTGGGATTTGTCAAAAAAAATTGGAGAGAAAGGAATTGAAATTTACGTTTCAACAACTAATGCAAATGGAAAGGAAAAGTTAAGTGGTGTAAATACTAAAAAACATACAAAACAAGCTAAAAATGTATTTGTAAGATACTATAATGAGCAAATAATAAATTTTTTTTCTATTTCTTTCATATTTGGAGTATTTTCTGACATAAAAAATTCAGATGTTGTTTACGTTCAGTATCTGTATCATTATACTGTTTTATTTTCTTTGTTTTACTCATTTTTATTAGGAAAGAAAATAGTTATATGTCCAAGGGGAAGTTTATCAGAATATACCATTAAAAACAAAAAAAGTATTTGGAAGAAGTTATGGTTGTTTTTGTTAGTAAAACCTTTTTCTAAGAGAATTTTATGGCAAGCTTCATCATATTTAGAAAAAAAAGATATTTTAAATTATTTTCCTAATGTTAATGTGCAAATAGTTTCTGATGGTATTGATTTTGATTCTTTTCAGAATCAAAATAGAATTGAAAATAAAGAGATCTTAAAAAAGTATCTTGATAAAGATTTTTCAGAAGTTTCTGAGATCCTGTTTTCAATGGGTAGATTACACGATATAAAGAGATTTGATATTTTGATTCATGCATTTGGTACTTATGTAAAAGAGAATAATAATTCTAAACTATTAATTGCTGGTGGAGATGATGGAAGTAAAATAAAACTACAGAGACTGATAGATAAGTTAGGATTATCTAATTCAGTATTTTTAATAGGTTTAATCAATTTTGATCAAAAAAAAGAATTATTAACAAATTGTTCTGTTTTTTCTCTATGTTCAGAATTTGAAAGTTTTGGAATAGTTGTTGCGGAGGCTCTTGCGTGTGGTACACCAGTAATAGTTTCTGACAAAACTCATTGGAAAGATGTTGAGAAAAATAAATGTGGTATATTTGCTAAAAACCGAAAAGAAGAGATTTCTAGAGCTTTATTTCATGTTAAAGAATGTAATTTTTTGGAGATAGATTGTAAAAGATATATTAAGAATAATTTCGATTGGAATATTGTTACTGAAAATTTCTTAAAACTTGTAACGAAAAAGTAATGTATATTTTAGGAATAAATGCATATCATGCAGATTCCTCAGCTTGCTTGTTAAAGGATGGTGTGGTAATTTGTGCAACAGAAGAAGAACGTTTTAGAAGAATAAAGCATTGGGCTGGATTTCCTTCAGAATCTATAAAGTTCTGTTTGAAAGACGCGAAAATTTCAGTTCAAGATTTAGATTATATTACCATATCTAGAAATCCTAGAGCTAATGTTTCTAAAAAGATAATTCATACTATTAAAAATAAAGTGAAGATAAGGTCTGTACTTGATAGACTTTTAAATTCTAAAAAAGTAGGTTCTGTTAAATCTGAATTAGCAAAATTATTAAATGTTAAGGAATCTTTTATTAAAGCAGATATACATCATATAGAACATCATAGAAGTCATATTGCTTCAGCTTTTTTTGCTTCTAGATTTAAAGAGTCTGCAATTCTGTCAATTGATGGCTTTGGAGATTTTACTTCTACCATGACTTCAGTTGGAATAGATAATAAAATTAAGGTCTTGGATTGTGTGTATTACCCTCATTCATTAGGGGTTTTTTATACTGCAGTAACTCATTTTTTAGGTTTTCATAATTACGGAGATGAATACAAAGTGATGGGCTTAGCTCCCTACGGAGATGCTAAATATTTAAAAGAAATTTCTGAAATTATACAAAAAACAGACGATGGTTTTTTTAGGCTCAATCAAAAATATTTTAAACATTTCAAGGAAGGAGTTGCAATGGATTGGGAAAATGGTGAGCCAAAAATTGATTTATTATATACTAAACAATGGGAAGTGTTATTTTGGAATGCTAGAAAAAAAGGAGATGACTTAAAGCAGTTTCATATAGATTTAGCTGCTACGGTACAGAGATATACAGAACAAATGATTTTTTATATTCTCAATAAACTCCATGAAAAAACAGGATTAGACAATCTTTGTATTGTAGGTGGTGTTGCTCAAAATTCCGTTGCAAACGGAAAGATATTATTAAATACACCATTTACAAATATATATGTTCCTTCTGCTGGACATGACGCTGGAACTTCAATTGGTTCGGCATTGTATTTGTACAACCATATCCTGAAAAAGGATCGGCTTCCAGAAATTAATACCGCTTATTTTGGACAAAAATTTACAGAAGAAGAAATTATTAAATGTTTATTTGAAGCGAACATTAATTACGAGAAATTAGAAGACGAATATTTGTTTAATAGAGTATCAGACAAGTTAATTGAGGGTGGTGTTGTTGGCTGGTTTCAAGGAAGAGCGGAGTTTGGTCCTAGAGCTTTAGGTCATAGATCTATTTTGGTTGATCCTAGAAGAAAAGATGCGAAAGACCTATTAAATAAAAAGATTAAAAGAAGAGAAAGTTTTAGGCCTTTCGCTCCTTCAATATTAGAAGAATATGTAGAGGAATATTTTGTTCAGAATGATGAAG
>CAJXFN010000129.1 GCA_913052655.1 uncultured Flavobacteriales bacterium
CTATTGTAAATATTGGAGATAGAGATTTTGTAGATTACAGGCCAGATATTTCTATTGATCCCCAAGTTTTAAAAGATAATGATATATCAAACATTAGTCTTGATTCTTTACACTTTTTTCAAATTCAAAACCTAGTTAAGGAAATAGATTCTAAATCTTTAAGAATTAAAAAATCAGATATAACCGTAAATTTGATTCTGCCAAAAACATATGAAGAGTATTTGGAAAGTCTAACAAAAAAGAATAGGCATGAATTAAGAAGAAAAAAAAGAAAATTTAATAAAGAAATCATTTCAAGTGAACTTGGAGAATCTAGAGATTCAGATATTTTCAAAATTTTTATCTCTCAGCATAAAGATTCAAAAGGGGACAAGGGTCAGTTTATGAATGAAGTTGTCGAAACATACTTCAAAAACCTTTTAAGTCTAGAAGGATGGAAAATCTATTATACAAATACTGATAAAGGTGTGCTTTCTACAGCTTTTTGTTATGAAAGCGACAATGGTTGTTATCTTTATAACTCCAGCAGAAATAATAAATTTAACTCAATAAACCCTGGAATAGTTCTTAATGATTTAATAATTCAAAAACTTATAGATGAAGAAATGATTTTTTTTGATTTTCTTAAAGGAACAGAAAGATATAAATATGATTTGGGTGGAAGTTCAATTCAGCTTTACGACTTGACCATGCAAATATGAATATTTTACAAATAAGTTTTCATACATCACCTTTTGGTAGTTTAGGAGAATTTGATTCAGGAGGTCTTAATGTATATGTTCAACAAATTTCAAAACATCTTTCAAACGATAACAACGTAACTGTCGTTACTGCAGAAAAAGCAGAAAATTTTAAATCAGAAAATTTAATTTTTTATTCACTAAATTTATTTGAACCAGGTCTGTCTGTTGAAGATAAAGAAATATATCTTCAGGAATTTAAAAAGAAATTAGAGAAAACATTTAATTTAGAAGATTTTGATATTATTCATGCTCACTACTGGCTTTCAGGTTTGGTCGCCAAACAAATATCAGAAGAATATAACATACCTTTTATTTTTACTTCACATAGTCTTGGAGTATTTCTTCAAGGATACAACAAAGAGCGTGTTGATTGTGAAAAAATGGTGATGATGTCATCAAATTTTGTTACAGCTTCATCAAACTTTGAAAATAATCTGATCTTTGATAGTTACAACATCGACAGAAAAAAGATTAAACAAATAACACCAGGAGTTGATAAAGAAACTTTTATGTGCGACAAAAACCAAAAAAGAGAGAATATATTGCTTTCAATAGGAAGGATTCAAGAACAAAAAGGACAAATTAATGTTTTAAGGTTTTTAAATAATTTCAAAAAAGTTGACACAAATTTTTTATGTTATTTTATTGGAGGTCCAAGTGGTAAATCTGGTGATGAATACCTAACCGAATTAGAGGGAGCTGTAAAAGAATTAAATTTAGAATCTAATGTTAAATTTTTAGGAAATCAGACTCAAATAGAAATTAAAGAATTAATGAACAAAGCAAAATTATTAATTCATACATCTCAATTTGAAACCTTTGGCCTTGTTGCAATTGAAGCAAACACTATGGGGATACCTGTTCTTACAACGAACAAAGGATCGTTAACAGAAATAATCAAAAGTAATTTCAATGGATATCTAGCTGAAGACCTAATTGATGGACAAGTAAACAATTTTGTTAAAGGTTTACTAAATGATGATAAATATTTCGAACAGATTAAAGTTAATTGTTTTGAAAAATCAGAGAAGTTTGATTGGCACAATACAGCTGAAGAGATTGAAAATCTTTATAAATCGGTTTTAATCTAGTCCATCCAAAAATGCATTTAATTGATAAATATAATTATCAGGATCTGCATTCCAAGAAGTAACATGACCTACATTTTCATAACGAATGTAGGTAAAATTCTCATTTCTATTTTCAGCGACAAAATCTGACATTTCTACTGGTACCCATTCATCATCATCACCATGAAATAATAAAACAGGTATTTTGGAGTTAATTACGGCATCAGTAAAATCCATTTTTTCAAAGTCGACACCATATCTAATTTCAGTAAAAACTTTAAAGTAACCAAACAATTGCGATGGAACCCAAGGATATCTTGCAGCTCCATTAACCTCAACACTTTCCCAGAAATTGATTACAGGCGCTTCATAGATTATACCTTTTACTTTATTGTCGTCCCCTACATTTTCTAACCATGAAGATATAGGACCTCCACCACCACTTGTTCCAAAAAGTACTACATTATCTGTAAATTCTAGTGCTCTATTGATTGCGCTATCTACATCTTTCCACTCAGTTGTGCCATACTGGAAAATCCCAGAAGGATCTTTCGGAAGACCCCTATCATTTCTATAGGATATAATCATTGACCTGTAACCCATATTTACAATCTCACCGGCACGCATTTTGGCAAACACTTCTCTTGAGTAATCTCCACGAAAACCATGAACAAAAATTACTATCCCTTTATCTCCTTCATTAGTTAAATAAGCCGGAAACTCCCCCAAATCAGATGTGTAGTAAATTGTTTCATACTCAAGACCAGAGACTGACTTTGGAGTATATACACCTTCAGATGCCTGACCAGACCAACTAGAGGTTCCAAGAATTTTATATTCGCTATTTTTGTCTCGAACAACAAGACTAGTGCCTCTTATTCGATCTCCGATAACAATTGTGCCATTTAAATCTAGTAATTCTCTTTCAACAATATTCCCATTAGTTGCCAAGATTTTCCCGACTATTGCATCACCATTTTGTCCAATAATTCCATAAATTCCCTTTTCAAGAAGGGGACCCCATAATTCTTCCTCAACATTTAAAGTTATTGAGTTATTGTTTATTTTGGACACAACTACTCTATCTTCTGCTGTTCCTATACTTGCGGTGTCTGTAAATTCAGGGTTTAATGCTCCCTCATAAATAACTCCCGAAAAAAACCAACCAGCACCACCTAAAATAATAAAAATTAGAATTATTAAAAGATATCCGAGCTTTTTAACCA
>CAJXFN010000130.1 GCA_913052655.1 uncultured Flavobacteriales bacterium
AGATGTTACAAATTATGTATTACACGAAACAGGGCAACCGTTACATGCTTTTGATGTCGATAAAATATTTGGAAATAAAGTAATTGTGAGAAAGGCTAAAAATAAAACTAAATTTATAACTCTAGATGATGTGGAAAGAGAACTTTCTTCTGAAGATTTGATGATTTGTAACGAAAAAGAAGAAATGTGTTTAGCGGGGGTGTTTGGAGGCTTGGATTCTGGAGTTTCTAATAATACTGATACCATCTTTTTAGAAAGTGCTTACTTCAATGCAGTTTCAATCAGAAAAACAGCTAAAAGACACGGATTAAGTACCGATTCTTCTTTTCGATTTGAAAGAGGATGTGATCCAAATAATACTATTTATGCATTAAAAAGAGCAGCTCTTTTAATACAAGAAATTGCAGGTGGAGTGATCTCTTCAGAAATTGTAGATATATATCCTAATAACATATCTGACTATAAAATAAATCTAAGTTATCAAAAATTAGATAGTTTGATAGGAGAGAAGATAGAAAGAGAAGTAGTAAAAACTATTCTAAATGATTTGGAAATTAAAGTAGTTTCTCAGAATGAAAAAGGACTTTCTTTAGAAGTTCCCCTGTACAGATCAGATGTACAAAGAGAGGTAGATGTAATTGAAGAAATTCTAAGAATTTATGGATTTAACAACATTACTATCTCAGAAAAATTAAACACTTCTATTCAGTATTCAGAGGATGTTAATCCAGAAGCTATTAGGAATGTTATCTCAGATTTACTTAGTAGTAATGGATACTCTGAAATTATGAACAACTCCTTATACAAAGGAGATTATAATACTTTAATTAAAGAATTAAATCCAGATGAAAATATAACTTTACTTAATCCACTTAGTCATGATTTAAATACATTGAGACAATCTTTACTTTTTTCTGGTTTAGAGAATGTTTCTTTCAATATTAATAGAAAAAATCAGGATTTAAAATTATATGAGTTTGGTAAAAGTTACCATAAAATAGAAGGAGAATATGTTGAAAACCAGCATTTAATTATTTTACTTACTGGAAATATTTGCTCCGAGAGTTGGAATAGTACAAAAACTAAAGTAAACTTTTTTAATCTTAAAGAAAAGGTAGAACATATTCTTTGTCGTTTAGGTATTACAAAACTAAAATCAGAAAAATTAATTGGTTATGGTATATCTGAAGGAATAATGTATAGGTATAAAAAAGATACATTAGTTTGTTTTGGAAAAGTAAATAAAAAAATATCAAAGAAATTTGGAATAAAGCAAGAGGTTTTTTATGCTGACTTTAATTGGGATTTAGTTTTAAGATTGGTTTTAAATACTAAAATAAAATTTTCAGAAATAACTAAATTTCCTAATGTTAAAAGAGATCTTTCATTATTAATAAATAATAAGATTACGTTTGAAGAATTGCTGCAAATAGCTAAAGAAACTGAAAAGAAAATTCTAAAATCAGTAAATCTTTTTGATGTGTATGAAGGAGAGAAGCTGCCAAAAGGAAAAAAGAGTTATGCTCTAAGTTTTGTATTAGAAGATAAATCAAGAACACTTACAGATAAACACATTGATAAGGTAATGAATAAATTAATTCAATCTTACGAAGAAATAGGAGCAGAAGTTAGAAGTAAATAACTTTTTTACACAAAATTTAATGATTATTGTTCTGAACTTCCACCTTCCATTAGGTCGTTATTTTTAATTTTAGAATTAACTCTCTTGGATTTAAAATTTAACTTACCAAAAGTATAACTAAAACTAACTCCAATTGATCTCATTGCAATTATTCTTTCACTAGATTGCTCAAAATTGTTTCCAATAAATTCTGTTCTCATAATTTTCTCTCCATTTTTTAAAAATGGTTCAACAATCCTTAAACCAAAAGAACCTCTCTTGTTTTTAAAGTCTTTCTTAATTCCAAAACTCATCATGGACCAACTATCTGAATATCCTTGAATTGTTTGTTGAGGAGAAGAGTACCATCCCCATGTTTCGAATTTTAAATTGTTTCTAAGATTTACCGTTCCACCAAAGCTATAGTTGTATAACATAGTTTTTAAATCACCAAATCTTTCATCCTTTGAAGAATATTGAAAAATATTAAATCCTCCTCTTAAATTAATTGATTTTAAAGTAATTGATCCATAATAGTTAAATCCTAATTTTTGATTTTGTCCAATGTTTTCATAAGTTGTTTCTGAGATTCCATCTCTAATTGTAACAATAGATTCAATGACGTCTTTTGTGTTTTTTAAATATATATAATAACTTGATTGAAAGAATCTACTAAATGAGTTATATCCAAGCTCTATTTGTTCTGAAACAGCTGGTAGTAAATCAGGATTGCCAATTGTTATATTTTTATTATCAGTTCTTCCAGTATTTGGATTTATATAATAACTACTAGGTCTTCTTATTCTATTGTTATATGAGAGTTTTAATGATTTAGTCATTGAGAACTTTTTACTCAAAACAATATTTGGTAAAAAATTTGGATAAGGCTTATTATTAAAATTTGTATCTGTCAAATTTTCCCATGAACCATTTATGTCTGTAAGTTCATATCTTCCACCTAATACTAATCCAAAATCTTTTGGTAGAGCAAACTGACTAGAGATATATGAACTTGCTACTCTCTGCCTGTAATCAAATATGTCAGATTCTGAATATATTTCTTGGTTATTTGAATCTATTTTTGTCTGGTAATCAAAATTATTATTTCTATCAATATATTTGATTCCAACTTCTAATTTGTTTTCATAGTTATTATTCCCTTTTGTTGATTTATTTCCATATTTCTTTCCTTTACTTCTTGTGTTTGAAGGTGTTTCAAATTTGGAATTATTTTTGTTTTGTTTTTTCTTTTCACCAAAAGGATGGACATAATCAATTTGGAATGTTTTTTCATTTGAAAATCCATCAGTAGTATTTGTTGTAAATTGATTTTTTTCATTAACACTACTTCCTTCATCCTCATATTCATTGTTTATTTGAAAAGCTATTGCTAATTCTTTTTCAGGACTATTT
>CAJXFN010000131.1 GCA_913052655.1 uncultured Flavobacteriales bacterium
GCATAATTTACATAAGGTTCATCATAAGCTTTAGCAATAAAAGGAACTGTTCTAGAAGCTCTTGGATTTGCCTCAATAACATATACTACCTCATCTTTTATTGCGAATTGGATATTGATCAATCCAACTGTTTCTAGTGCAATTGCTATCTTATTCGTAATATCAATCATTTGCTGACGAACATTATCTGACAAATCGAAAGTAGGAAGAACAGCATATGAATCTCCTGAATGAATCCCACAAGGTTCGATATGTTCCATAATACCAATAATATGAACGTTTTCTCCGTCACATATTGCATCTGCTTCCGCTTCTATTGCTTTATCTAAATAGTGATCTAATAATACTTTATTTCCAGGCATGTCTTTTAAAAGATTTACAATATGATGTTCTAACTCTTCTTCATTAATCACAATTTTCATTCCTTGACCTCCTAGAACATAAGATGGTCGAACTAAAATAGGAAAGTTTAAATCTTTAGAAATTTCAATTGCTTCCTCTGCTGTTTCCGCAACAGCAAATTTTGGATATGGTATATCGTGTTTCTTTAACAATTCTGAAAAACTACCCCTATCTTCAGCGACATCTAAAGCTTTGTAATTAGTCCCCATAATCTTTATACCGTATCTTTCTAATTTTTCCGCTAATTTTAATGCAGTTTGTCCTCCAAGTTGAACAATCACTCCTTCTGGTTTTTCATGCTGAATAATATCATAAATATGTTCCCAGAATACTGGTTCAAAATACAACTTATCCGCTGTATCAAAATCTGTAGAAACAGTTTCTGGATTGCAGTTTATCATAATAGTTTCATAGCCACATTCTTTTGATGCCAAAACACCATGAACACAAGAGTAATCAAACTCAATACCTTGCCCAATTCTATTAGGTCCGGAACCCAAGACAATTATCTTTTTGTTATTAGAAGATTTACTTTCATTATCTGTAAAAACCTTTCCTTCTTGAGATTCTTGAGGCATTTCAAAAGTGGAATAATAATAAGGAGTCTTAGCAATAAATTCAGCCGCACAAGTATCTACTAATTTATATACTCTTTTAATTCCTAGATCATTACGCTTATTATAAATCTCACTTTCTAAACAATTTACCAAATGAGCTATTTGTCTATCTGCAAACCCCTTCATTTTAGCTTCAAGCAATAAATTATTAGGTAATGTTTCTATGGTATACTTTTCAATTTCTCTCTCAAAAACTACAATTTCTTCCATTTGATGTAAGAACCAATAGTCAATCTTTGTAATTTCATGAATCTTTTTAGTAGGAATTCCAATTCTCATTGCATCATAGATACGGAAAACTCTATCTCCACTTGCGTACTTTAGCTGATACAATATTTTATCTTGGTCTGTAATTCCTTTACCGTCAGCTCCTAATCCATTTCTTCTAATTTCTAAAGATTGACATGCTTTTTGAAGGGCTTCTTGAAAAGATCTACCAATAGACATTACTTCTCCAACAGATTTCATTTGAAGACCTAATGTAGTGTCAGATCCTTTAAATTTATCAAAATTCCATCTAGGGAACTTAACTACAACATAATCTAAAGTTGGCTCAAAACATGCAGAAGTTGTTTTTGTAATCTGATTATTTAATTCATCTAAAGTATATCCTATAGCTAATTTACTTGCAATCTTGGCGATTGGATATCCAGTAGCTTTGGACGCTAAAGCTGACGAGCGGGAAACTCTAGGGTTAATCTCGATTGCAATAATATCTTCTTTATCATCAGGACTTACAGCAAACTGTACATTACATCCACCTGCAAAATCACCGATGGAACGCATCATCTTTATCGCCATGTCTCTCATTCTTTGATAACAGGTGTCGGAAAGAGTCATACAAGGTGCTACAGTGATAGAGTCTCCAGTATGAATTCCCATAGGATCAAAATTCTCAATAGAACAAATAATAATTACATTATCATTATCATCTCTTAAAAGCTCTAACTCATATTCTTTCCATCCTAAAACCGCCTTATCAATCAATACCTCATGTATTGGAGAAGCATGTAATCCTTTTGAAAGTAGATCTTCAAAATCTTCTTTATTATGTACAAAAGAAGCGCCAGAACCTCCTAGTGTAAAAGATGGTCTAATAACTAATGGAAAACCTAATTCTTGAGCGATTGCCTTTCCCTCTAAAAATGAAGTAGCAATTCTAGCAGGAGCTACAGGGATATCGATTTCTCCCATCAACTTCCTAAACCTTTCTCTATCTTCAGTAATATGAATAGCATCAATATCTACACCAATAATATCTACACCATATTTTTCCCAAACTCCTTTCTCATCTGCTTCAATACAAAGATTCAATGCTGTTTGACCACCCATGGTAGGTAATACAGCATCTATATGTCTCTCTTCTAAGATATCAATTAAAGACTGAACTTCTAAAGGTTTTAAATAGACATTATCTGCAACAACTTTATCAGTCATAATAGTTGCAGGATTTGAATTAATTAATGAAACCTCAATTCCCTCCTCTCTAAGCGATCTAGAAGCCTGAGATCCTGAATAATCAAATTCACACGCTTGACCAATAACAATTGGTCCACTTCCAATAATTAATATTGATTTAATTTCTTTATTTTTTGGCATAGTTTTTATTAATATATGATTGCGAATTTACATGATTTGTAGTTCCAGTACAAAGAATGATTTCTTAATAAAAAATTAAATTTTAACAAAATGTTGATAAATACGGCCTAAAAAAAGGTGTTACTCAAAACAGTAACACCTTTTATATATTCATTATTAATCAATTATTTATGACCTATTTCATCAGAAACAGTTAATCTCTTTCTCCCTTTAGATCTTCTTCTAGATAAAATCTTCTGTCCATCTTTGTCGGACATCCTCTCCATAAAACCGTGTTTATTTTTTCTTTTTCTATTAGACGGTTGAAACGTTCTTTTTGGCATAACTTAAATCTTTGTTGTTTGGTC
>CAJXFN010000132.1 GCA_913052655.1 uncultured Flavobacteriales bacterium
GGTTCAAGCTTACAGGATCAGGAAAACTTAAAAGAAAACATGCTTTTAAAAGTCACATCCTAACTAAAAAGGGTACTAAACAAAAAAGAAACTTAACAAAAACTGGATTAGTTCATGATGCAGATATGAACAACATCAAGCACCAGTTAGGTCTTTAATATAAATAATTAGGTAATTAACCAGGTATTTAGTTTCAAGTGCAAAATTTAAAAAGCCACTAAATACCAAAAAACAATAAAAAAATGCCAAGATCGGTAAACTCTGTAGCAGCAAAAGCTAAAAGAAAAAAGGTAATTAAAGCAGCCAAAGGTTACTTTGGAAGAAGAAAAAATGTTCATACAGTTGCTAAAAATGCTGTAGAAAAAGGGATGCAATATGCATACCGTGACAGAAAGAACAAAAAAAGAACATTCAGAGCACTATGGATTCAAAGAATTAATGCTGGTGCTAGATTACATGGAATGTCCTATTCTCAATTAATGGGTAAAATTAATGCGAATGGAATTAAATTAAATAGAAAAGTTCTCGCTGATCTAGCTATGAACCACCCTGAAGCTTTTAAAGCTATAGTAAATAAAGTAAAGTAATATTTATTAATATAAAAAGAAAAAGGAGAGTCTCTTTCGAGTCTCCTTTTTTTATACATTATTATATATCTATTAAGATAATTCCTCTCTTAGTAATTGAGATATTAGTTTCCCATCTGCTTTTCCCTTTAACTTATCCATCAATAAGCCCATACATTTCCCCATATCTGCAAGGGAAGATGCTCCTGACTGTAAAACAACCTCTTTTACAACCTTCCTGACTTCTTCTTCAGTCATTTGTTCAGGCAAATAAACCTGCAAGTATTCTAGCTGTGAAATTTCATCTTTTGCTAAATCTTTTCTTCCTTGTTCTGAAAATATTGAAGCAGATTCTTTTCGTTGTTTCACCAATTTAGTAATAATTTTTTCAGCTATATCATCATCTACTGAATCAGAGCCATCCTTAGCCATTTCTACAATAAATGCAGATTTTACCGCCCTTAATGCCGCTAATTTATCTTTCTCTTTAGCAATCATTGCTTTTTTAATATGTTCGTTTATTGTATTTTGCAAACTCATTTATTTATATTTTTCATTATCAGAAAGTAATTTATCTAATCTAGTTTTAGCTTCCTCAAAATCTGGTGAAATTTGCAAAGTTTTTCTATAATATTCTTCCGCATTTCTAACATCTCCTAATGATTGGTAACAAATTCCTATTCTAAACAAAGCTAAAGTATGATTCGGATTCACCCTTATTATCTCAATTAGATAATTATTCAAAGCATTCTTATAGTCCTTTAAATCTTCCATAAACATCATGGCAAGATTATCATTCGCATTTATATAAAACTGATCTTTTATTCCAAATTCTATGATCTTATGATAAGCATCTTGAGATTTAGATAGTTCTCCATTCATATGATAAGAAAGACCTAAATTATACCAAGCTAATCTATTTTCTGAATTTAAATTTAATACTTTCTTATAAAAATTGATAGATGAAGAATCTTGCATAGACAAATATAAATTTCCTAATTGCAAATACGCTTCCTCATTATTTGAATTCAGTTCTATAGATTTATTAAAACAATTTATAGCTTCCTCTATTCTATCTTTTTCTGAATAAGCATATCCAAGTAAAATAAATGTATGAGAATTGGTTGCATCTACTCTAATTGACTCTTCTAATAACTGAATAGATGTATTTAACAACTCTGTATTTCTATTATCAATAATTCCTCTATGCATAAATATCTCTCCCGCATTTTTATACGACAATGCTAGATTGTATCCATATTTGACAGAAGTGTAAAAATGTTTGGAAGCCTTTTTTAAAGATTCTTCACTTCCATCCCCTCTTTTTGCAAGTTCTAACAACACATTTCCTAATAAGAAATGTGTTTCAGCTTTAGTTGTATCAAAAGAATGAGCTAAATTTAAATCTTTTAAAGCTTCCTTATATCTGTTTCTTTCAATATTAATTTTTGCCCTTTTCAAGTAAAGAGCATCGTTTGTGATATCATTTTCAATCTGACTTGAGATTATAATCATTGGGTCTTCATTCGAATTAGAATTCCCAGAATTCTTATGATCGATAGAATCACAAGAAAAAAGTAATACAAATGACAGAAAAAGATTAAACCTCATTACTCAGCAGTATATGCTTCTTTTATCTTTACTTCTAATTCAGACATTAACTCTGGATTATCCTCTATCATTGTTTTAACAGCATCTCTTCCCTGACCTAATTTAGTTTCGCCATAAGAAAACCATGAACCACTCTTTTTTACTAGTCCAGATTCGACGGCCATATCTAACACCTCGCCACTTCTAGAAACACCCTTTCCAAACATTATGTCAAATTCAACCTTTTTA
This sequence comes from uncultured Flavobacteriales bacterium, assembly GCA_913052655.1. Lineage (GTDB taxonomy): Bacteria > Bacteroidota > Bacteroidia > Flavobacteriales > BACL11. Next base: position 2,406 of record CAJXFN010000132.1, read on the forward strand.
AATGGCGGAGCAACTTTATTCTTAACCACTTTTACCCTAGTTCTGTTTCCAATAACTTCATCTCCATTTTTTATCGCTCCTATTCTTCTAATATCAAGACGTACAGAAGAATAAAATTTAAGGGCGTTACCTCCAGTCGTAGTTTCTGGAGATCCAAACATTACACCAATCTTCATTCTTAATTGATTAATAAATATAAGAGTACAACCTGTTTTATTTATAGTAGCAGTTAACTTTCTAAGAGCTTGAGACATTAATCTGGCGTGAAGTCCCATTTTACTGTCTCCCATCTCTCCTTCAATCTCAGACTTAGGAGTTAAAGCAGCAACTGAATCTACAATCACTAAATCTACTGCTCCTGAACTGATTAAATGATCAGCAATTTCTAATGCTTGTTCACCATTATCAGGTTGAGAAATAAGTAAATCATCAATATTTACATCTAAACTTGCCGCATATCCTGCGTCAAAAGCATGCTCAGCATCTATAAACGCAGCAATTCCTCCTTGTTTTTGGACTTCTGCAATTGCATGTATAGTTAAAGTTGTCTTTCCAG
>CAJXFN010000133.1 GCA_913052655.1 uncultured Flavobacteriales bacterium
TAAATTTCATCAGGTTTGATTTCAGAGACCATTCTAATAGTACTTGCTGCGTCAATTAGGTCATGCTCCACTAAGATTAAATTTGGATGATTTCTAATTCCCAGATAGTCAATTCTCCAGAAGTTTTGGGAACTTATTCTTCTATACGCTCCATAAACTTTATATCCTTTACTTAATAAAAGTTCTGCTAAATAGGCTCCGTCTTGTCCAGTTATACCAGTGATTATCGCCTTTTTCATCTAAATTCTTGTTTTAAGGCTGTAAAGATAACTAATTTAACAAAAATTCCCTAGTCCAATCTGACAAGCTATAATCTAGACTTACTTTCACTGCTTTTACTCCAACATTTTCTGCAGCAGTAATGTCTGTATCTGAATCTCCTAATAATATAGAGTTTTTAAATTTAATTGAAGGAAAATCTTTTTTTGCTTCTAGTAACATTCCAGAGTTCGGTTTTCTACAGTCACAGTTTTCAGATTCTAAACATGGACAATGATAAATTTTATCGATTCTTCCTCCAGACAAATTAATCTCATTAACCATAGAATTGTGCAATCTGTCTAAATCATCCGAAGTCATTAGTTTTTTACCAATTCCTTGTTGATTTGTCACAATTATAATTTTTTCAAAGTGTTCAGACAAATATTTTAAAGATTCTAAAATACCGTCTATAAACTTAAATTCTGAATATGTTTTAACATAACCATCAATCTTTTCGTTAATTACTCCGTCTCTATCTAGGAATAATGTAGTATATTTTTTAAATTTCATTAAAATAATTCTTCTTCAATTAGCTGGCAAATAATATGTCCAACCAAAATATGTCCCTCTTGAATTCTTGGAGTGTTGATAGAAGGGATCTTAATCATTGTATCACATATCTGATCCATTTCACAAGAACTTTCTCCAGTAAAACCAACAGTTAACATTCCAATTTTCTTTGCTTTAAGAATAGCATTGACAACATTTTTAGAGTTACCTGAGGTTGAAATTCCAATTAAAATATCTAACTTTTTTCCTGCAGCTTCTACCATCCTTGAATAAATATGATCATATCCATAGTCATTAGCTACAGCTGTTATGAAAGATGTATTTACATGTAAAGCTTCAGCAAACAAGGGTCTTCTTTCCTTGAAGAATCGACCACTTAACTCTGCTGCAATATGCTGAGCATCAGAAGCGCTTCCTCCGTTTCCGCAAAGCAAAATTTTACCTCCTCTTTTAAATACATCTACAGAATAACCTACTATATTTTGAATGTTTGATACTATTTCTTGAGAATTTAATATGGATTCCTTAACTTTTGCTGATTCTCTAATACAATTTAAAATTCTATCTTTCATTTGTTGGTTTTAATATTGCTAATATACTATAAAATAGATTCATAACTTTTCTTTAACTGCTTACCAATTTCTAACCAATCGTATTTTGTCTTTACTAACTCTAAACCTCTCTTTCTTATTTTTTCCAAATTATCCTTGTCAGAAAGGATAAGATTTAATTTAGTTGATAATGAGTCATGATCCTCAGATTTAAATACAAATCCCGTATCATTATCTTTTACTAACTCTGTTAAAGGTTCTAAGTCTGAAACTAAAACCGCCTTCTCATAACTTAAACTCATCATCAACACTCCACTTTGATAAATTCTTTTATACGGTAGTACAACTAAATCAGAAGATGAGTAATAGTGTTCAACATCTTCATGGGGTATAAATTTGTTATGAATTAAACAAAATTCAGACAAATTATTTTTATCTATAGTTTCTTGATAAATAGAGAAGTCATTCTCCCAAATTCTACCTCCTATTAATAATAAAACATCAGGATTCTTCTGTACAACATCTTTTAATGCTTCCAACAAAATTTCTAGTCCTTTTACTTTTTTTATCATCCCAAAAAATAACAAAACAGTTCTATCTTTTGGAATTGACAATCTATCTCTTGACTTATCTTTATCCCTCTGAATATTTAAAAAAGGAATATAATTGCCATGTGGAATAATATCAACACCATGCTTTGGAATAGGATAATAATTATCAAATATCTTTTTTGAGAATGAGTTATGAGTTAAAATTTTATCAGATTTCTTATAAATCCAATTACTCCACATATTGTTTGATTTTTTATTTTTGAAACTAACTACATCATGAATAGTATATACTACTTTCATTTTTAAAATTTTCGTTAGAACAAAATCAAAAAGTACTAAAATATTTATATGAAATAAATGAAAATGACAAATCTTAACCCCTGAGAATTTGGCATGTAAAAGAGAAAGAATCGAACCAAATATATATTTGATTCCAGCTAAAATTCTTGACTTACCTTTAAAAATATTTTTATAAAAAGTAAAAAACCTAACTCCCTTATAATTAGGATTTTGTGTCACATTATTAGTATATAAAGTAACATCTACATTACTATCAGCCAGCCCTCTTGATTGACCATAAAGATAAAAATGGTGAGAACTTCCATGAGCACCTAAAGAATCAATTATTGCTACTTTCTCTTTCATATTACATTTTTATGCCTTCAAAAAAAGATTGATTTATTAACTTCCAGGTTCTATAATTACATCTAATCTTTGGATTAGTGAAAACTCTGAGGTTATTCTTTATAAATAAGAAAACAATAAATATGTAAGCGTAAACACTTCCTATTTTTTTTAAGAAATATATATGATTTCTTGTATTCTGTTTAATAAAGAAATCTCCTCTAAATTCGTTCTTTTGTTTATTTTCAACTGATTTTGTCAAACTACCAACCTTATGAAAAAACTTTACATCTGAAAAGAAATACAACTTATGTCTACCATCTTTGAAAACACGATACATGAAGTCAGTATCATCAAAATACACAAAATACTTTTCATCCATCATTCCTACGTCTTCAAACACTTTTTTTCTCACCAAAAGACAACAAGTCGGTGCATATTCTACAGGATATAC
>CAJXFN010000134.1 GCA_913052655.1 uncultured Flavobacteriales bacterium
TCAATTCTTATTTTATTATCACTATCTGATAAAATTTCAGTTTGAGAGAAGTATTCTTCAGCATGAACTGTAATACAAATCTTGTTATTAATTGAGTTAAAACTAAATTCTCCTTTACTATTTGTTTTATCAAGAATCTTATCATCTTCATCTATAATCTCAATATTAGATAGTGGTAACTTAGTATCTTTATTTATAATTTTACCAGAAAATGTAAAGTTTTGAGATAAAAGAAAACTTGATTTGATTAAACAAATTAATAAAAAAACATGCTTATAACTCACTATTTGTGGATTTAATCACCATCTGCGTCAACATAATCAACTTTAATTTTCAAAGCTTGTAACATCTGAATTTTCATCAAAGGGACTGCTTCTTGAATAGCATCAAAAGTAGCTAACATTTTCATATTGTCCGACTGAATCTGATTCACGAAATTATTCTCTAGCATTTCCAATTGTTGTTTTGAATTTTCAAATTTTGAGATAATATCATCAGTCAATACAGAGTTTGTAACATCTAAAAAATCAAGATAAGTCACAAGTGAACTTCCTGTTTGTGAGGAGGAAAATGATTCACCAGTAAAAAACTTACGAGAAGATTCTAATGAATGTAGAGCTAAAGTTTTAGAAAAATATTGACTATAATATCCTTCAACATTTTGAGGTAAACTAGAGCTGGTAGAATATACTCCAGCTGGTATTCCTATTTTGTTTGCTCTAAATCCTTTTTCATAATAGTAGATAAAATCATTAGTTAACATATTCAAACTAGATGTCGCTGTATTTCCGTTACTATTAATGAAACTTAATTTTTCATCGTTCCAATAATTTAAGACTGATTGAGTATTGATAACTAACTCATCAATCAAAGCTTTTGAATATTCTAAATATAAATTATCTGTATTATATAAGTTCAAAATATTTGATGTGTCAGAGTCAATACCATATAACATATAATCTAATGCGGGAAATCCTTGAGAAGAGTAATTTAGATAATTATCTGCAGAAAAATCATACATTTGGTTTTGTATGTTCATATCAATCATTGTAGTGTTACATGGGTACGTATTAGATCTTAAATTATAAGATATCTGCTCAGCTTTACCTAGATTATATAATTCTACATATTGCCATGCGACATATGATTTTCTCCATTCTGATTTTACTATGTTAAAATTTTCCTCACTAACAGAATTATAAAAATTATTATAAGCCGTCTGTAAACTTTCAAGATTTGTCAATAAATTTACATGTGCCGGAACAATAATATTATCAACTGTATTTGACAAAACACTTTCTCTAAATGATTTATCTTCAACACTTTGTTGATTATTACTTTCTGTTGTACAAGAAACAACTAGAGTTAATAAGAATAAATAAACACCTATTTTTTTCATAATATTTTTGTTAAAAAGAAAAGACAGCATATGCTGTCTTTTCTGTGAGTATTAATAATAAATTTAAAGTCCACAAACAGCTTTTATATCAGCAGCCATTTGATTTAATTCCGCGTCAGTTCTATCCCAAAAACCATTACCAGCATTAAGTTGATCCAACATAATGTTCACCTCATCATGGGTATAATAAGGATTACCATTAGCATCTACAGTAAATTGTAAAGACATGATAAAACCGTACCCTTCAGATAAAGAGTGAAAATATGCAGCTGAAAGATCAGTTTGTAAGGCTGCATCTTCTAAATAGTACGCTGCTCTTATAGCAACAACTTTTGACAAAGTTTCTTTAATTATTTGAGCTTGTTCGTCTCTTACTTCAGAACAATTTTCAACAATAGCTTGCCTCCCTTCAATAAAAGCATTATATACAGTTGCTCTATGATCTTCATATTTAGTTAAATATTTTCCTAGTAGATTATCTCCAGAAATTTCTTCTGAGGTAATTCCTTCAGCTCCTTGGATACCATAGATATAACCATATCCTTCGTCCCAGTGATGCTCCATATCAGTGTAAGGATCTCTTGTAACATTATCTACACCGTCACCAATCTTTGCCTCACTTAAATATCCGTTAGCTACTTGATCTAAACATAGAGCACCAATAAGACCCTTTGCGAAGAATTGATCTAATTCTTGTCCTTTAGCATTTAACTCCCTGTTATCAACCCATCCAGGTACACCAGGAGCAGCTTGAGTCCCAGCAGCCATAGCAGGGGCAACATTTGAAGTATAATCAACTAACCAACTATCAAACATAGCCTGAACATTAGCTTTTACAGTTGCTGTTTGATATCCAGCGGTTTTACTTCTCACTTGCTTACCACTAGCGTCCAATGTTGCATCAGCAAAACCTGTCCCATTAGCAAACATCTCATTCAACAAAGCCACATCAGTTGCTGTTTCGTCTTCTAATTTATCTAAAATTTCTCCTACCATTTTCAATCTAGCTGTTTGACCACCAAAAGAAACTGTATTTGTTCCATCATGTGAAAACACATAATTATCTGGGGATGAAACACTACACTCAACAACATCATTATCAGTACCACATGAACTAAATATCACTACAGATGATATTAAAACTGCTTTAATAAAATTAAATTTTTTCATTTTTTTTTTTTTTAAATTAATAATTGAGCAAAGATTCAGCATTATTTATAATAAATCCAAATAAAAACAGTGTTATTTTTATTTATTCTAAATTAAAATAATTTATATTTTTGTAAAGTTAAAAATTAATGAAAAAATTATGAAAAAACTATTACACTCAATATTTACTATGATACTCGCTATCTTCTTTATATATAAAGGGATTGATAAAATGCCTATAAAGACTAATAAAATTTCAAATGAAGAAATAGTACAGTTATCGAAAGGAGATTATCTGAATTCTGAAACAGGAGTTAAACCAATAGGATATAAAATCACAATGAATAC
>CAJXFN010000135.1 GCA_913052655.1 uncultured Flavobacteriales bacterium
AGAAACAGTACCATAATCTTGATAATTTGCATTTTCAATAAGTGCATTTTCCTCACTATCTAGAAAAACATAATAAGGTTGTGAATTTGTTCCATATGTGTTAGCTTGAAAAACCATCCACTTATCTCCTTCTGTTACAACCTTCTTAACCCTACCAGCCATAGTAGTTTCGTACCTCTCCTCTTTTGGCAACTTCTTAGTAGCATCTACATGCAGGGAAACTAATATTACATCATCTTTCAAAATACTCTTTATTTCTTTATCAGACCATACATTACTTTCCATTTGCCTACAATTTACACATGCGTAACCTGTAAAATCAATTACTAAAGGCTTCTCAACTAATCTTGCATATTCAATTGCATCATCATAGTTATGAAAGACCTTAATTCTTTGAGGCCCCATTTCTCTCTTTTCTTTCAATTCTTCTTTTCTTTTAGTAATTTCTTCTAATGATAAATTATTTTCAGAAAAATTGCCTTGAGACATAATTAATTTCAAATCCTTAATCTCAGATAACAGCTCATCTTCATTGTCTTGGTAATATGAATTACCAACTCCGTTAGGACTTTCACTAAACATTACATCTGGCGGCATTCCAAACATTAAACTTGCGGGACCACCCCATAATCCAGGTATCATATAAATTGTATAAACTCCCGTTACTAAGGCTAAAGAAAAACGTGTTACAGATAAATGTTTTACTTCAGAATCATGAGAAAACTTTATCATCCCTAATAAATACAAAGTTAAAGACGCAAAAATCATTATCCATATTGCAATAAACATTTCTCTTGTAAGAAAAGCTGTACCATCTATTAAATCTGCTTTAGACAAGTAGTAGAATGCAAAAGCTATTTCTAATAACCCTAAAACTACCTTTATAGAATTCAACCATCCTCCAGACTTTGGTAAAGAGTTTAACCAATTAGGAAAAAGAGCAAATAAAACAAATGGAATCGATAAAGAAAGTGAAAAACCAAACATTCCAATTACTGGATCTAAAATTTCACCTGAAGCAGCTTTTACTAATACAATTCCAACCAATGGTCCCGTACAAGAAAAAGACACTAAAACCAGAGTCAAAGCCATGAAAAAAATTCCAATATAACCTCCTCTGTCAGCTGCCTTGTCTGATTTGTTTACCCAAGAATTTGGTAAAGTTATTTCGAAAGCTCCTAAGAATGAAGCTCCAAATACTAAGAGTAAAATTGCAAATCCTATATTAAAATATACATTATTTGCCATTAAGTTAGCAGCATCAGAACCAAAAATAGATGCAACACCAACCCCTACAATAATATAAATTACAATAATGGAAACACCATAAAAGATTGCATTTCTAATTCCTTGAGATCTTGTTTTGGATTGTTTTGTGAAAAAAGATACTGTCATAGGTATCATAGGAAAGGTACAAGGCATTAAAATAGCCAATAGACCGGCTCCAAGAGCTGAAAGGAATAACAACCACCTGCTTTCATCATTATCCTTTGAATCAGTTGAATTAACTACTTGTTCAGGTATATTAAAAGAAAATTCCACATAATCAGGAGGCAAGCATTGAGCGTCATCACATACCATAAAATCTACGTAACCTTCAATCTTGAAATTCGCACCTTCTTGTATTTTAATATTGTGTTTAAATATAGCTTCGTTAGAGAAATATTTTAATATCATATCAAAATTTGGATCATACTGTTGTATAGATTCTGATTCTTCTAATACTTTAATTGAAGTATCACCATTTATTATAAAAGTGAATGCAGTAGCTGGGGGAGATTCTGGTATATCTTGGGAATACAGATGCCATCCCTTTTCAATATTAGCCTTAAACTGAAGCTCAATTTCAGAATCTGAAATTTTACTCTGAGAAAATTCCCAACTCACTGGGTTATATATCTGTGAAAAAAGAGATAATGTAAGTAAGGCAAATATTAATGTAAGTATCTTTCTCATTTTAATCTTTATTTAACTTGTTTTTTATAATTCTTTCTAATTCTTCAACTTTCTGACTTCCTATCAAATAAACCTGACCATCTTTATCAATAAGTTTTACAGCATCTTTTCCCCTAGTAAAAAATCTAATACTTCCTTTAAAATGTAAGTTGTATACCGCTCTATTTAAAAAGAACCTACTGTATTTTATAATCTCTACAGAGTGTAAACTATTGATATCAATCTTTACTTTTCTAGCAGTCCATAGTCCATCTAAAACAACAGAGTTATTTATTATTTTTGTTTCAAAATGAAGAATAAATACCAATAATGTAGAAATAACTAAGATTGAAATTCCTAAAAAAAAGAATAACTCTGCTGATTTATCTTGATTTTCACTCCAATAATAAGCAAAAAAACAAAAGACTGATAGTGAAATTCTTATGAAAAAAGACATTTTATTTAAGCCTAAATATTGTTTTTCTGAAAATTGAATTTCTTCCATTATATTTCTTTAAAAAGTTCTGCAATATACACTTTTTTAGTGTCATCTGTTATTTTAAATCTATCATCCATTCTATGACCGATTATCCAAACAATATCTTCTCCACTACACAATAAATAACACTCCTCTTTATCAAATTGGGTAAATTTATTATCTATAAAATAATCACTTAATCTTTTCTTTCCATTCATTCCTAGTGGATAAAAGAAATCACCTTGCTTCCATTTTCTTAAAGTTAATGGAAAAATTAATTTTTTCTTGTCTAAAAAAACTGTGTTCTTATTTGTATTAAATTGTTTTTGGTCTGAATTCCGGAATCTTAACGAAATAGGGTAAGTTAAATTATCAAATTCCTCTAATTCAATAAATAAATTTTTTTCTTTTTTGA
>CAJXFN010000136.1 GCA_913052655.1 uncultured Flavobacteriales bacterium
TTAGATAGGATATATCAAATCCTGAGAATTCTGGAGTTCTTGTATTTTCCCATACAATAGATTCAAAAATACCAATATTTAATCTATCTGTTATATTAGCACTTAGATGATGTAGACTCATATATTTCTTATCATACGTATATTCTTCAGCTGGGTTAGAAATCAAATCCATATGTTCCATATAAAAGTTCGTATATTGGAAAATACCAACTTTTGTTTGTATTCTTAAGTAAGGATAATTAAAAGCATTATCAGAAAGTATCATGGATCTATATCCATCTCCTATAAAATTTTTTCCTGTACCAAACTGTAATTCTGAGAATTTTGACAATTTATATGATAAATGTCCAGAGGCCATAGAATAATCAAAAATAGAGTCTGGAGACCATCTGGACTCTCCTTGACCTGGCACAATCCACGCTGATTTTCTCACTACTTCATTAGTGATATAAGATGGAAAAACCGATTGATTTTCTAAGAATGATGAATAATACGTAAATCTATCTCCTAATTTTCCATCTGCGATAATACCTCTTGTATTGTTCCAAATAGTTTTATCTGAATTACTTTCTATTCCAATCATCAGATTGATTACAGGATTTACAAGCAAACTATAATCTTCTCTTTCTACTTGAAGAAAATGCTCTTTATTCCATTTTCTATATATCCAACTGCCTTTATGAATTACAAAGTTTGAATCTAAATTAGATAAAAGATACGGTTTAATACTACTATGACAATTAGAATTAATCTGATGTATTCTTTCATCATAGAAGATAGAAAAATTTCTTGAAAAGGTTGAGTTAGATTGTTGAGAAACAACAATAATACAAAAAATTTGAAAAAATAAAATTAGAAAAATTCTAAGCACTTTTCTTCTTTTTTCTCTCCAAAATTACAAAAGGAATGGCCATTAAACCTAAAACAAAAATTGACAATAAGAAAATTGATAATCCCAAACTTAATTTTATCATGAAATAAGAAATAATGATATTTACAATACTAAATACATACAAAATTAAAGTAGCTTTTTTGTGACTGCAACCTAAATCTAATAAAGCATGATGTATATGATTTCTGTCGGGCCTCAACGGATGATATCCAGATAAAAGTCTTAAACAGAATACTCTAAATGTATCGTACAATGGCACCGAAAGGATTGCTATTACTATAAATGGCCCTTTGTTTTTGTATGTTTTATCATTTGGTATTTCAATACCATCGTTTATTAGCTTAATGGCTAAAACTGAAAGAATTAAACCTATTACTAAAGACCCAGTATCTCCCATAAATATCCTCGCTGGATTAAAATTAAATTTTAGAAAAGCTAATAATGAACCAACAAGAGTAAAAGAAATAATTGCCATCTGTATATCATTATTCAACAAAAAAGCGATTCCAAAAAAAATAGAAGCAATCGTTCCTAAACCACCCGCTAGTCCATCAATTCCGTCAATTAAATTATACGCATTAGTTATTACTACTACTACAAAAATTGTAAAAATAAGAGAAGCCCATTCCGGAATTTCATAGATGTTAAACAAACCTTTAAAACTATTAATTTGTAATTCAGCCAAAAACATTATAACTAAAATAGATATTATCTGACCAATTAATTTTTTAAATGGAGGTAAAGAAAGTAAATCATCTAAAATTCCAATAAAAAATACAATAATTAAACTCACTAAAATAAATTGTAAACTTTCTATTTCAGCCCAAAATATTAATGAAAATAATACTCCAGAAAAAATTGCTATTCCTCCAAATATTGGAATTTCTCCAACATGAGAATTTCTATTTCCTACACTTGCGTACAATCTACTTTTTCTAGAAAAATGAATAATCTTTGGAATAGAGAAATAGGTTAGTGTAAAAGAGGTTCCTAATACTAGAATTATATCAATTACTACATCTTTCATTCTTAACTTTTCAGGTTAGTTTTTAGTGCATTAATATCTGACTCCACCATTATCTGACACATTTCTTGAATCTTTGTAGTTGGTATCCATCCAAGCTCCTTTTCAGCTTTTGAATAATCACCTATCAAAGCATCTACTTCAGCAAGACGAAAATAATCCTTATTAACTTTAACAATCGTCTTTCCTGTTTTGACATCAATACCTTTCTCAGATATTCCACTTCCCTCCCATTTAATTTCAATATCTACAACATTAAACGCAAATTGCGCAAATTGACGAACTGTATATGCTTTATTCGTAGCTAAAACAAAAGAATCTGCTTTATCGTGTTGTAACATCTTATACATACCATCTACATATTCGGGAGCATACCCCCAATCTCTACTTGCATCAAGATTTCCTAACTCAATACATGATTGAAATCCTTCTGAAACTCTGGCTACACCATCAGAAATTTTTCTCGTCACAAACTCTAAGCCTCTTAAAGGAGATTCGTGGTTAAATAAAATACCACTACAAGCAAACATATCATAAGATTCTCTATAATTAGTTACCATCCAATGTGCATATAATTTAGAAACTCCATAAGGACTTCTTGGATAAAATGCAGTAGTTTCTTTTTGAGGAACTTCTTGTACTTTACCATATAGTTCAGATGTTGAAGCTTGATAAAATTTAATATCTTTATTTATAATTCTTATTGCTTCTAGTAAATGAGTTACACCTATTCCTGTAATCATACTTGTAGCGAGAGGTTGATCAAATGAGGCATGTACAAAACTTTGTGCTGCTAGATTGTAAATTTCATCAGGTTTGATTTCAGAGACCATTCTAATAGTACTTGCTGCGTCAA
>CAJXFN010000137.1 GCA_913052655.1 uncultured Flavobacteriales bacterium
CCTGTATTGTTTCCGTTTTTTAAATTTATAGAAATCAGTTGATTGTCTGAACAAGTCACTTCAAATAATTGAGTATTATTTTCTAGATTTAAATTTGTAATATTATTATCGTAACAAAACAGGGATCTTAATGATATAAATTCTTCAATTCCAGTTAAGTTAGAAATATTTTTCCCATTAATTTGTAGTTCTGTTATAGTATCAATTGCGGAGGTTTCAACAACTCCATCAATCACGAAATCATAACCTAAATTTAAAAGAGCTAATTCAAAATTCTGATCAGGAATATTAGTGTATTGTCCAAATAAGATTATAGGAAAAAATGCTAATAAGATTAGATGTTTCATAAAATATTTTTTATCAAATTTACGAAAAATTTCTAACAATGTTCTGCGCATTTTTCTCCATCAATCGCGGCAGAAATTATTCCTCCGGCATATCCAGCTCCTTCACCACATGGATATAAACCTTTAATTTGAGGATGTTGGTAGGTATTTCTATCTCTAGGAATTCTTACTGGAGAAGATGTTCTGCTTTCTGGAGCATGCACTACCGCTTCATTTGTTAGGTATCCTTTCATTTGAGTGTTAAACTGCTTAAATCCTTCCTGAAGGTTTTTGTATATAAAATCAGGGAGAACTTCTGAAAGTTCAATTGAACTTGTGCCTGGATGATAAGAAGTCTTTGGAATATTGGTAGATAATTTTCCTTTAGTAAAATCTACTAATCTTTGAGCAGGAACTTTTTGAGTTTTTCCTGCAATTTCCCAAGCTTTCTGTTCTATCTCTTTTTGAAATTCTAGTCCAGCTAAGGGACCATATTTACTGTAATTTTCAAAGTCATATTTTTTTAATTCTACTACAATTCCCGAGTTAGAAGTAGGGTAATCTCTTCTTGAGGGAGACCACCCATTTGTAACTACCTCGTTTTGAGAGGTAGCACAAGGAGCAATAATTCCACCTGGACACATACAAAACGAATATACTCCTCTGCCATTTACTTGTTTTACAAGAGAATAGGGTGCGGGTGGTAGAAATTCACCTCTTGTTTTACATTTATATTGTATTTGATCAATTAATTCCTGTGTATGTTCAACTCTTACTCCTAAAGCAAAAGATTTTGCCTGAATCTCAATTTCTTTTTTATGTAACAATTCAAATATGTCTCTAGCTGAGTGGCCTGTTGCTAGAATAACTTTATTGGAGAAGATAGTATTCCCATTTTGTAAAGTTACACCATCTACCTGATTATTTTTAATGATAATATCTATTACTCTTGAGTTAAATAATACTTTACCTCCATATTCTATTATTGTTTGCCTTATTTTCTGAATAATTTTAGGTAATTTGTTTGTTCCTATATGCGGATGGGCTTCTACTCGAATTTCAGGTGTTGCACCATGCATAATTAATATATCTAAAATTTTATTTACGTCTCCTCTTTTTTTACTTCTAGTATAAAGTTTGCCATCAGAATAAGTTCCCGCTCCTCCTTCACCGAAGCAATAATTTGAATCTTCATTTACAATGTGATTTTTAGTAATATTAGCAAGATCTTTCCTTCTGCTTCTTACATCTTTCCCTCTTTCAATAATAATTGGTTTTATTCCTCTTTCCAGAAATTTAAGAGCTGCAAATAATCCTGCTGGACCTGCTCCTACAATTATCACCTTTTCTTTGTTTTCTACATTTTTATAAATAGGGAATTTCTCCTCTTTTTTAACAAAATCCTGCTTAATAAAAATTCTTAATTTAAGATTAATTTTAATTTTTTTTTGTCTTGCGTCTATAGATCTTTTTAATACTTCAATATATTTAATGTCAAAAAGTTTTAATTGTAATTTTTTAGAGATAATTTTTTTTAAAACATCAAAATTTTTAGCAAATTTTGGCTCTATTTCTAATTGTATCACTTTAATCATTTTACAAATGTATAGATTTATAAGTTAAAAATTAGATTTACTAGTGTTTACATTCTCTTATTTGTTAAATGAATTTTATGTAAATAGCGTTATATTTGCACAAAACACTTTTCTATGAAAAAAATAATATTACTTTCAATAACATACTTATTTATAATTACTGGATTTTCTCAGCAAATAGAATTCAAATTAAAATCTGGAGATTTTACTATTTCAAATAAATTAACCACGGATATTTTTGAAAATGGAGAATATAGGATGTTATTTTTTAGTGAAATACCTACTAATGACCAAAAACTACAACTCGAGAGAATAGGTGTAGAGTTTTTATATTATCTACCAGCAAATATTTTTGTTGTGTATTTAAATAATAATTTATCAGAAACTACATTAGAAAAGTATAATATTATTTCTTGTAATTCTTTGTTACCAGATTACAAGATTGATGGTAAGTTAAAAAAGCAATCATTTCCTGAATGGACCATATCAGGAGAAAAACTTCATTTAAAATTGTTAATTTTTAAAAATGTTAATATTGAAACTATAGTTGAAGATTTAAATTCATATTGTGAATCAATTAATGAAGTAAATGTTCTTTCAAATTCAGTAACAGTATCGATTAATAAAACTAAATTAAATCTTATTTCAGAATTAGAATACATCTCATATATAGAACCTATAGATCCTCCAGCAACTAAAGAAAATGATTTGGGAAGAACTTTACATAGAACAAATGTGATTGATACTGAATATAATACTGGTAGAAAATATAATGGTGATGGTGTTAATGTTATGATGCATGATGATGGATATGTAGAACCTCATATTGATAGAAA
>CAJXFN010000138.1 GCA_913052655.1 uncultured Flavobacteriales bacterium
TCACTTCTTTTCATTCTAGCAACAACTGTTGAATCAACAATTATAGTACGTACTAAATCTCCAACATCAGCTGTTTCTCCACCTGTTGAAATGATATTTATACCATACTTTTTATATTCCTCTAATAATTCCTCTGTTCCATTTATTATTGAAGAGATAACATCTCCACAAACAAGATTTTTATTCCTTCCAATTGTCGAGGATAACATAATATTGTCAGTTGCTCCAACACATAACAAATCATCGATATTCATTATTAATGCGTCTTGAGCAATTCCTTTCCAAACAGATAAATCTTCAGTTTCTTTCCAATACATATACGCTAATGAAGATTTTGTTCCCGCTCCATCAGCATGCATAATCAAACAATAATCATCATCTTTACTTAAATAATCCGGAATTATCTTACAAAATGCTTTTGGAAAAAGTCCTTTATCTACATTTTTAATAGCATTATGAACATCTTCTTTATCTGCGGAAACCCCTCTTTGATTATATCTATTTTCTTTCATAAAAATGATAAAAAAAAGCATCCTTTAAGAGGACGCTTTTATTATTATTGATTTTTAATCTACTTTTGTTTTTCAATTTGAATCTTTTCTACTTTAGTAGCAGAATAATCCTCACTTAAAACTTTAAAAGCTGTTCTTCTGTTGTATTGATGAGCTACCTCTTTAAATTTATTCTTCAACTTATTAATATAAGATTCGGTTAAAACGTCTCCTTCTTTGAATATTTTCTTAGCAAAGAAACCTCCTCTTTCATCATTTTTTGCATCCTCAGCAGTTAAAACATATGGTTCTGATTCTCCCTTACCATTAGCTACTAATCTGTCTGATGCAATACCATTTGAAATTAAATAATCAACACAAACATTTGCTCTTTCTTGAGATAATTTAGTGTTCTGACTAGATGAACCTCTAAAATCAGTATGTGAATTTAACTCAATCGTAATATTTGGATTTTCATTTAGAGTTATAATTAGTAAATCCAAATCTAAAATAGATTTAGGTCTTAACTCAGACTTTGCAAAATCATACTCAATTCTTGGAAGAATAATTTCTTTCTTAATAGGATCTAAATTTATATCTCTAACAATATCTGTATTTTTATCTAATCCAACAGTGGTCTCAACAACTTTATTATTCAAATAACCATCTTTAGAAACTAAAATTTCATATGTAGTTAAAGGATTTAAATCAAAGTTATAAGAACCTGTATTATCTGTTTTAACCTCAAATGCAGATTCATCATCTCCTACTAACTTAACTGTAGCTCCTGTGAGTACAGCTCCAGTTTTTGTATCTGTAATTACTCCTTGTAGTGTTAATACTAGAGGAGGAAGTTCAAATTGATATATGTTATCAGAACCATTTGACTTATTTACAATTCCATCCGTTCCAGTCCAAGTTTTTCTATTTGAAGTAAAATAACCTCTTTCAGATTTTCTTTCAACAATCATACCAAAATCATCTGCAGAAGAATTAATAGGAGATTTTAAGTTAATAGCAGACACATAAATACCATTATCATTTAATTCAGATTTAAAAATATCTAATCCCCCCATACCCACATGTCCATTTGAAGCAAAATATAATGAACCATCATTGTGTAAGAATGGAAACATCTCATCTCCATCTGTGTTCACTGCAGGACCTAAATTTGCTGGTTCAGACCACTGTCCTCTAGCGACTCTCGTCACCATCCATAAATCTTTTCCACCATAACCACCATTCATCTCTGCAGAAAAAATTACTGCTTTTTCATCAGCAGAAATTGTAGGATGACCTATGGTAGTATTACTATCTACTTTAACCTCTAATTTATTTAAAGAACCCCATATTTTACCTTTTAATTGAGAAATAGATATTTCACATCCCAAAGATTTTTTATTTTCAGACTGACAAGTTGTAAAAAACATGGTAGTACCATTTTGATTTAAACACAAGGTACCTTCATGATTTTCTGAATTAATTGGCTCTAACTCAGCTTTGGGTTTACTCCATTTTCCTTTCTTATCCAAGGAAGTACTATAGATATCAGTAAAGAACTCTCCTGTCCTTTCATCAATCTTGTCATTTGAGGACCCTTTTCTAGAAGAAACAAAATATAATTTCGTGTAATCTCGATTTCCAAATGACGGTGAGAAATCATTATTTTTTGAGTTCACCACGTCCATTTTAGATATCAAATATCTAGTAGGATTATTCATCCAATTAATTGCAAATTGACATGACTTAATTCCCTTTTCGGCTTTTGTGTCTGTAGGTACTTTTTTAGAATACTTCTTGTATTGTTCTAAAGCTTTCTCATAATTACCTACCATCATTAACATATCGGCATAACGTAAAATAGCGATAGGATTTGAGTTATTATACTTAGCTTTTATAGCTTTTTTATAAAAATTAGCTGCCTTTTTAAACTTTCCAGAAAATCTATAACATTCTGCTTGTTTATATAGGATTTCAGCCTTAATAGCCTTATTTTTTGTCTTTTTATAACCTTTCTTATAAAGTTCAGACGCTTCAAAATACATTTCTGCCTCAAAAGCTTTGTCTGCTTTTTGAGTCACCCTATTTTTCCTCTGTGCATCTAAATCATTAGAGGAAAATAAAATTAGAAAAACACTAAATAATAGAAACTTAAAATTAATCTTCATTACCTTTTCATTTTATAATTACCGCTAAAGTAAGGAATAATTTGCAATGTTTTTAAAATTAGAATATCAGAATTAT
>CAJXFN010000139.1 GCA_913052655.1 uncultured Flavobacteriales bacterium
GTTCTGGATATAAAACAGAAGCTAAAAGGTTAGATGAAAGAGTTAATTTTGATTTGGAGATGATTAAAGAGCTAGGATACTGTTCTGGAATTGAAAATTATTCAAGATATTTTGATGGAAGATCCCCTGGTACTAGACCATTCTGTTTATTAGACTATTTTCCAAATGACTTTATTACAGTTATTGATGAATCACATGTAACATTACCGCAAATTAGAGCTATGTATGGTGGTGATAAATCAAGAAAAACTAATTTAGTAGAACATGGATTTAGATTGCCATCCGCTTTAGATAATAGACCACTGAAATTTGAAGAATGGGAGTTTATGAATAAACAAACAATCTTTGTAAGTGCAACTCCAGCAGATTATGAACTAGAAAAAAGTGATGGTGTTGTAGTTGAACAAATTATTAGACCTACAGGTTTATTAGATCCAAAAATAGAAATTAGAAATAGTCACAATCAAATGGATGATTTGTTAGAAGAGATTAGAGTAAGGGTTAAGAAAAAAGAAAGAGTTTTAGTTACTACTCTTACAAAAAGAATGGCGGAAGAACTAACTAAATATTTAACAAAATTTTCTGTTAAATGTAGATATATTCATTCTGATGTAGATACTTTAGAGAGAATTGAAATTATTCATGGATTAAGAGAAGGTGAATTTGATGTTTTAATAGGAGTTAATTTATTAAGAGAAGGATTAGATTTACCAGAAGTTAGTTTAGTTGCTATATTAGATGCAGATAAAGAAGGATTTTTAAGATCTGAAAGAGCTTTGACTCAGACCGCTGGAAGAGCTGCTAGAAATCTAAATGGATTAGTGATAATGTATGCTGACAATCTCACTAAATCTATGAAGTTAACTATTGATGAAACTAATAGAAGAAGAAAAAAACAAGATGATTATAATAAAAAACATAATATAAAACCTAAACCAATTATTAGAAAGAAAAATATAGAAATTTCTGAAAGTTTAAATCCATATTCAGTTACCAAGATTGTCGACAAAAGCATAGAGAAAATGGATTTTAATCAGATAAAGAAAATGATTAAATACTCGCAATCAGAGATGGAAAAAGCTGCAAAAAATCTAAATTTTATAGAAGCTGCAAGATTAAGAGATGAAATAATTGAATTAAAAGAAAGATTAAAATCTAATTAAGAGATATTATGAAGTTAGCAATCTTTTTAGAGACATTATTAGATTCTAATAATTCATTTAATTTTTGATAATCTGATAACATTTTTTTATTTTTTGTAGAGAGTAATAAATCTATTTCCCTTATTAAATTATCTTTATTCATTTCAGATTGTATTAGTTCCTTTACTACTTCCCTATTCATCAAAATATTAACTAAAGAAATCCATCTAAGATTTAAAAATAGTTTTGCAAGTAAATAAGTGATACTGTCTGTTTTGTAACAAACAATTTGAGGTGTTTTAAAAAGAGCTGCTTCTAAAGTTGCAGTTCCAGAAGTTACTATCGAAATTAGAGAACTTTTTAATATAGAATGAGTTTGATCCACTAATAATTCAATATTTTTATTTTCTCCAATAATTTCTTCACATAATTCAGACATACCTTTTGTTGTAGCTATTATAAATTGGTATTCAGAATAGAAAGGAACTATATTTATCAATGTACTTAAGTTCCTTTTTACTTCTTGAGTTCTGCTACCAGGTAAAATAGAAATTATTTTTTTATCTCTATCAATTACCGGTAATTTTGTATCAATACAATCAAATAAAGGGTTGCCAAAATAATGAGCCTTAATATTAAAATTTTTGTAAAATTCAACTTCGAATGGAAAAATTACAATTAGTTCATCAACATATTTCTTTATTTTATAGATTCTTCTTTTATTCCAAGCCCAAACTTTTGGAGATATATAATAAACAACCTTGATGCCTTTTTGTTTTGCATACTTTGCAATATTTAAATTAAATCCAGGAAAATCAATTAAAACTATTATTTGAGGATTGAATTTAATAATATCTCTCTTACAATAATTTAGATTATTAGAGATACTTAATATGTTCTTTAAAACTTCTGTAAATCCCATAAAAGAGAAGTCATGAATATGTTTAGCAAGTTTTACACCCTCTTCTTTCATTTTATCTCCACCAAAAGCTCTAATTTTTATATGATTATTTTGCAAGAAAAGTTCTTTTGCTAGATTTGCTCCATACATATCTCCTGATTGTTCTCCAGTAATCATGTAAATATTCATCTAGAAAAATTTAAAATAAATAATTAAAATTCCAAATAAAAAAGTTGATAATAAAACTCCTCTAGCTTGTTGATCTTTATTCTTTTGTAACTTTATAAAGAACACAGCTAAATTTGCTAATAAACACAAACTAATAATTGCAGGAATATTTTGCTCGTTTATTTTATGATTTACAAAATCGGAAATATTGTATCTTAAAAAAAATACTACCGTAATAACAAATAAAATTATTGGAGATACAATACCTAATATCAAACCTTTTAATAGGTTAATTTTCATTATATAATGTTTTTTATTTTAGATATAGCGTTATGTGCAGTTACATCAAATTGTACAGGAACTATAGAAATATAATGATTTTTAAGAGCCCATTCATCAGTATCTTCTCCTTTATCAAAATTCACAAACTTACCAGTAAGCCAATAATATGTTCTGCCTTTAGGATCTTTTCTTTCATCAAATTCCTCTTCCCAATTTGCATTTGCTTGTC
>CAJXFN010000140.1 GCA_913052655.1 uncultured Flavobacteriales bacterium
TCATCAAAAAAAACTTCACCACCAACAATTGGAATACCAAAAGCATTTCCATAATCTCCAATTCCTTTTGTAACTCCCTTAACAAGCCATTTAGTTCTATCTAATCCAATATTACCAAATCTTAAAGAATTAAGCTGAGCGACAGGTCTAGCGCCCATTGTAAATATATCTCTATTAATACCTCCAACCCCTGTAGCTGCTCCTTGGTAAGGCTCTAATGCTGATGGATGGTTGTGAGATTCAATTTTAAAGCAACACGCTAAACCATCACCAATATCAACTAATCCAGCATTTTCCTCACCTGCCTCTACAAGCATATGGGGACCAGTTTTTGGTAATTTCTTTAACCAAACTATTGAGTTTTTGTATGAACAATGTTCAGACCACATTACTCCAAAAATACTTAGTTCGCAAAAGTTAGGGGTTCTACCTAATATCTCTGTAATTCTTTCGAATTCATCTGTTCTCAATCCCATTTCAAGGGCTTGTTCAACTGTAGCCAAAGTTAGTGTTGCCTGTGATGACATATTTTATGTTTTGTTTTATAAGCAAAAATAATTAATTTTGTAACTTATTTATAAAAACAAAGATGAAAAAGATATTACTTTTAAGCCTATCGTTAATAACTTTAAATTCTTGTGATTTTCCCGATCCTATACCAGTTGAAGGTTGCACAGATCCAAATGCAATTAATTACAATTCTAACGCAGATACAGATAATAATTCATGTGATTTTACAGCTGACATTTTGTTTTATCTAAATCAGGAAGCAGGGATATTTCTATACAATCAAGGAGTAAACAAAATAACTTTTCATATAGATGGAAATAGTATAGGATCACAATATAATAATGGAGGTTTTTTTACTTCGGAAATACCTCCAATTTGTTTTGATGAATTTTTTACAACAGGATCAGTTTATTGGTCTGAAAGTAGTTACACCACTATTTCATGGGAAGCTATAGATGAAAACGGAATTATTTGGTACAATCAAAATACTACTCTAGTAGCAAATGAATGTTTAAAAATGGAACTTACATCTAAAAAATTAAAATTATTCCAAGAAAATCATTAATAAAATCCATTGTATTTTCTAAGAATCCATTCTGTTGAAATAAATAATAGAGTTAAAATTAAAATCCATATATTATTTAAAATAGAATCTGTTTTTTCTAAAGAATGTAGTATTGTTTTATTTCTAGAATTATTTAACAAACTTTGATATATAGTTTCAACATCAAACTCAGTAAACAATTCTCCTCCACTCTGATTTGATAATTGGTATAAAAACTGATGGTTTGCTGTATTTATAATTCCTTCCTTTAATCTAGGTAAAATAGTAAATTCTCCATTCTTAATAAATTCTGATGAATTATAATTTGCAACATAAAAATACTTTCCTTCTGATAAAGACTTAATATCTAAATAATAAGAAGATTTTTCATTTTTAGAAAATATATAATCAAACTCCTCACCTGTATCTTTTTTTATGTTCAGACTAATATTTTTCTGATTATTTAACTCATAATTCTCGTTATAGTATTCTGCCTTAAAACTTAGATTCTTTCCCTCCAATGATTTATTATCTACAACTATCCTAAATCTACTTTTGTCTTCTTTAATTAATAAATACTGAGATATCTTAGAAAACAACTCATCAAAATTTTGATGAAAATTCTCGTCAATTCTATCATTTAATTTCCATCTCCAAATTCCTTCAGCATATACAATTGCAATTTTTCGTTCAGTTGTCTCATCCAAAACAATTAGTGGTTTCTTTGTTTCAAGAATTCCAATGTTCTGAAATGCCAAAACATCAGAAGAAGCAGAAAGACCATATTCACCAAATGTAGTTGATAATGCAGGTTGTTCTGATAAGTAAGATTGTAAACTAGTTGATACATTAAATTTTTTAAAGTTAGAATTATAAGAAGCAGTAACTTCTTGAACTTTATTTTTACTTGTAATTTTCCCTACAGAATACAAAGAATTTAATAAAGAAAAAGATTTAGAATTAACAAACATTAATACAGGTATTCTAGAATTTTTTAATTTTTCTAACTTAATAGAATTCTTGTTTTCCACATAAAATGTTACAACAAGGTTATATTCATCAAAGGGAGTTGATAAGTCAGAGAAACTATACAAATCAACCTCATAGTTTTTATTCTTATCTAATACTGACTTAAAAGCTCCTATATCTGGATGAATTACGTCTGAAACAATCAGAATCTTATATTTTGAATCTATTACCTCTACAAAGAAATCATACTTATTATTTTCTAAATTCTTTTCAGAAAGAACGCTACTAACTTCTACACTATATTTTTGTAAACCAATGTCAGAATTTTTAAGATTAAAGCTAGTTTTTATAAAATCCGAAGATTTAGAAACTATTTCCTCATTAGTTTGAATAAGTTTATTATCCGAATATAATTTAATAGATATTGTCTCTCCTTTACATTTTTCTGTTTTTATCTGTACTTCTATGGGAGAGATATTATCCAAGAATGAAATCTCATTATGTAAAACGTTAGAAATACTTATATCTTTATATACAGAAGTATCTCCAATAGCAAGACTATATATAGGAACTGACTTAGAAAATTTATGATACAAAGGATTAGATCCTTTATTATATAAACCATC
>CAJXFN010000141.1 GCA_913052655.1 uncultured Flavobacteriales bacterium
TCCAGACAATAGGTTTAGATAAAGCTATAATGTATAAAGAGGGTTTTAAAAATCAGAATGATATAGATTTTTTAATAAATTTGTTTGGAGAAGAAAACATGTTATTCATTACAAAAGAAGAGATGTATCATATGAATTCTAATGTATTTTCTATATCTCAAAATGTTATAGTCTCAGAAAAAGGATTTACAAGATTGAATAATGAGTTGCGAAAAAAAGGTTTTATTGTAGAGGAAATACAATATTCTGAAATTGCCAAAATGGAGGGCTTATTAAGATGTTCTACTATGCCACTAATAAGAAAATGAAACAAATTACAAATACTATATTAATGATAGAACCAGTTTCGTTTCGTTATAATGATCAAACAGCTGTAAATAATTATTATCAACAAATTTTAGATGGTTTGACTACTGATCAAACTCAGAAGAAAGCTTTGTCTGAATTTAATGATTTTGTATGTGTATTAAGAGAAAAAGGAATTAATGTAATTGTTGTAAAGGACACCCTAATCCCAGACACTCCTGATTCTATTTTTCCAAATAATTGGATATCTTTTCATGAAAACGGAAATGTTGCTTTGTACCCAATGTGCGCTGAAAATAGAAGAGACGAAAGGAGAGAGGACATCTTAGATGTTTTAGTTGATGATTATAAATATAAAATAAATTACATTAAAGATTTTACAGAGTTTGAGAATCATGATAAGTTTTTAGAAGGAACAGGAAGTATGGTCTTAGATAGAGAAAATAAAATTTGCTACGCTGCTATTTCTATAAGAACAGACGAGCAAGCTGTGTTGCAATGGTGTGATGTATTTGACTATACTCCAGTATGTTTTACCGCTAATCAAAATGTAGGAGGAGAGCGTAAGGAAATTTATCATACTAATGTAATGATGTGTATAGCGGATAAGTATGTTGTTGTATGTTTGGATACTGTAGATAATAAAGAAGAAAGAAAATGGTTAAGAAATTCGTTAGAGTTGAGTGGAAAAGAGGTTATAGAAATATCAGAATTACAAAAAAATAGATTTGCAGGAAATATGCTACAATTAATGGGTGATAAGAAATATTTAGTAATGTCTAATTCTGCTTACAAAAGTTTAACGGAAGATCAGATAACAAAAATTGAGAAGTATAATCCTATTATTTCTAGTTCATTGGATACTATAGAAGCTTGTGGAGGAGGAAGTGCAAGATGTATGATGGCAGAGGTATTTTTACCAAAAACAATATTATGATAGAACAAATTTTATACTCAGAAATTGATAAGTGTTTGTTTGAATTATATTCTTCAAAAAATCAAAATATTCAGTTTCAGAAAACTAGAAAAGAATTTGAAGGAGACATAACTTTAGTTGTTTTTTCTCTGTTAAGAGTTTCTAAAAAAGGTCCCGAAAAAACAGCAGAAGAAATTGGATTATTTTTGCAAAAAAATTTAAAAGAAGTTGATAGTTTTAATGTTGTAAAAGGTTTTTTGAATTTAAGTATATCTTCTGAATTTTGGTTTTCTCAATTTAAGATTGCGTATAATACAGATAATTTCGGTATTCAAAAAGTAAAGAAAGACGCTCCAACCTATTTAGTAGAATATTGCTCTCCTAATACAAACAAACCTCTTCATTTAGGCCATATTAGAAATAATCTTTTAGGATATTCTGTTACTGAAATTTTGAAAGCCTCAGGTAAAAATGTTCGGAAAGTTCAGATAATTAATGATAGAGGAATACATATATGTAAATCTATGATTGCTTGGAAAGAATTCGGAAATGGTGAGACTCCAGAGAATTCAGGTATTAAAGGTGATCATTTAGTTGGAAAGTACTATATTGAATTTGACAAACAATATAAAAGACAGGTTTCAGAATTGATTTCATCAGGGATCGAGAAAAATCAAGCAGAAAAAGAAGCTCCAATTTTTATACAGGCTCAGCAAATGTTAAGAAAATGGGAGTCAAGGGATCAAGAAACAATTTCTCTTTGGAAAAAAATGAATCAGTGGGTTTATGACGGATTTGAAGTGACTCATAAAAGATTGGGAGTTGATTTTGATAAAAACTATTATGAAAGCAATACTTATTTATTAGGAAAAAAAGTAGTTGAAATAGGATTAGAAAAAGGTGTTTTTTATAAAAAAGAAGATGGTTCAGTATGGATCGATTTATCTGATGAGGGACTTGATGAGAAGATTATATTACGTTCAGATGGAACCGCGGTTTACATGACTCAGGATATAGGAACTGCTATACAAAGACATGAAGATTTTCATTTTTCTAACATGGTTTATACTGTAGGAAATGAACAAGATTATCATTTTAAGGTTTTATTTTTAATACTAAAGAAGTTAGGTTACGATTGGGCAAAAAGCTGCTATCATCTTTCTTATGGAATGGTAGATTTGCCATCTGGGAAAATGAAATCGAGAGAGGGGACAGTTGTTGATGCAGATGAATTGATGGAAGAAATGGTGAAGACCGCAAAATCTATAGCTAAAAATTTAGGTAAATTAGATGGACTTTCAAAAGAAGAAGCAGATGATCTTTACGAAATGGTTGGCTTAGGAGCTCTTAAGTATTTCATTTTAAAAGTTGACCCTCAAAAACGCATGATGTTTAACCCTGAAGAATCAATTGATTTTAATGGAA
>CAJXFN010000142.1 GCA_913052655.1 uncultured Flavobacteriales bacterium
ATCAAAGCAAAATTTGCCAAGCCTCCTCATATTTTCCATCTAACAATAATTGTTTGGCTTTAGTGTGTTTTTCAAGAGCGTTTAAATTATTTTCTGAACTAATTTTTTGAGGAATACTTTCGGCAGAGGCTAAAATGGCTAATTCATTTCCTGTTAATATTTTAGAATTTCGAATTTCTTCTGGTAAATTATCAATGCCCATGCCTATTCTAGAGATTGGCTTAGCAATTTCATATAAGGAATCCTTTGTAGTTCTTCCGTACCAATTAGCTCCTAATCTACTTACTATATTTAGTTTTAATGGATCGATCACATTATTGTCATCTAAAACAGTTTCATCAATATGCATTTTTAAAACCTCACATAACACCAAACTGCCAGCTCCTCCTTCTTCTCCTAAGTGAATAACTTTATTTACCTTACATTCAAAATTTATAGGAGATTCTTTTATTCTTGAAGGCCTTATCAAATCTGATTTAATTTCTGTAAATCCAGCTTTTTCAAACTCATTTGTTTTCTCATCAAAATCACAAGAAGATAAGGAAACTTGTTGTGCTATGTCTTCAGTAACTAAAGAAATAACACACTCTTTTATCTGTATTACGTTATCTAAGGTATGTTTTGAAGTATTGTTTCTCACTCTTCTAACTGGAGAAAAAACTAAAATTGGAGGGTTAATAGAGAAAACATTAAAAAATGAAAAAGGACTTAGGTTTTTGTTCCCAGATTTATCAATAGAGCTAACAAACGCAATAGGCCGTGGCGTAACTGCAGCTGAAAGGTATTGGTATAAACCAGCTGTCTCTCCGGAATTTATATCTATTGTTTTTATCATTTTTTAAGTTTTATTATTGAATGATTACTATCAGATTTTACAATTTTATTTGTGATTTTTCCCAATCCATCAATTTGCATTTCTATTTCATCATTTTCTTTAATCCATCTTTCTTTATACTCTGATTTATTTCTTTTACCCGTACCATTTAATTCTAATAAACACCCTGTTCCAACAGTACCAGATCCAATTACATCTCCAGGGTAAAGTTCTACGCCATAGGAAGCTCTTTCTATAATTTCTGCAAAAGTCCAATTCATATCTTTTGCATTTCCCTCAGAAAGTAATTCTCCATTCACATAACAACTCATTTTTAAATCATATTTCTTTCCATTTGGAGTATCAATACTTCTAGGTTCTAATTCGTCAGGAGTCACTAAATAAGGGCCAATTATATTGGCAAAATCTTTTCCTTTTGCAGGGCCTAAATTTAATTTCATTTCTTCCATTTGCAAACTTCTGGCGCTCAGATCATTCAGAATACAGAATCCTGCAATATGGTTTTCTGCTTCTTTAGTTAAAATGTTTTTACCTCCTTTTCCTATAACTATTGCAAATTCTAATTCGTAATCTAGTCGTTCAAAATGATCAGACATAAGTTCTATTTCCTGTCTATCTCCAAACATAGCATTATGATTTGAAAAGTAGAATACAGGAAATTCATCAAATTCAGGAATCATTTCCAGCCCTCTATTTTTTCTGGATGTTTCTACATGTTGTCGAAACGCATAGGCGTCTCTAAATGAATTTGGTTTTGGAATAGTTGGTAATACTTGTAAATCCTCAAAATCGTGTT
The DNA here is from genome assembly GCA_913052655.1 of uncultured Flavobacteriales bacterium. GTDB lineage: Bacteria > Bacteroidota > Bacteroidia > Flavobacteriales > BACL11. Next base: position 1,632 of record CAJXFN010000142.1, read on the forward strand.
TTAAACAATCTTTATTAAAAGTAAAAGAAGCAACTTTATCTTTATAATTTTCAATCTGTATTAAGTCAACTAAAGAGATGTCTCCAAAATAATTATTTAAGTTGTAAACTATGCCATCTTGTAGAACTCCAATTTGATTAACCTCTAATTTATCTATTTTGTAAGTAAGTAGTTTCATTTGGTTGAGGCAAAATTATCATTTTTATTTTAGGGATGATTAAATCTTACTCTGTTTATGTATTTATATTTTATATTTGCATAAAAATACCAACATGCCAAGATATCATAAATTAGGTAAAATACCACATAAAAGACACACTGCCTTCAGAAAAGAAGATGGAAATATCCATTATGAAGAATTATTTGGTACTATCGGATTTGATGGTATGTCCTCATTGTTATATCATTTGCACAGACCTACTCAAGTGAAGGAAATCTTATCTTCTTACTCAGTTGCGCCTGAAATTGCAGTGGAGAAAAATTTAAAATCTTATTTACTTAAGGGTTTTAACGCCCCCAAAGTAGCGGACCATCTAAATAGTAGAATGTCGATATTAATTAATAATGATGTAAATATTTTACTTTCAGCTCCTACTAATTTTGAAGAAGATTATTTTTATAAAAATACGGACGGAGACGAGGTGATTTTTGTACATAAAGGTACAGGTATACTTAGATCTTTTGTTGGGAACATTAATTTTAAAGAAGGTGATTATTTAGTCATCCCTAGAGGCATGATTTATACCATGAAGTTTGACACACCTGAGAACAGGTTGTTTATTGTAGAATCTTACACTCCAGTTTATACTCCAAAGAGATATAGAAATTATTTTGGTCAGCTGTTAGAGCATTCTCCCTATTGTGAAAGGGATTTAAGGTTACCAGAAGAATTAGAAACACATGATGAAAAGGGAGATTTTTTGATAAAAATTAAGAAAGAACAA
>CAJXFN010000143.1 GCA_913052655.1 uncultured Flavobacteriales bacterium
AAGTATGTTGTTTGCTTAAAGTAGGAATATAATTTATTATGTATTCTTTCTTTTTTGCACGCGCTGACCGGAACTCCATGTGATCAACAAAGTGACTTTCAAAAGTTACACCTAGTCCTTTTTGAGAATATGAAATATTATTGACGATAGCTTTTCCATTTGCATAATTATTTTCAGATTGCACCATACTACCAACAGGATCGTTTATTTTGTGAGCGTATTCTGCGTAATAATTAATATTTCCATAGGTAAGATTTGCTCTATAGGAAAAAGCTGCAACATTTTCTGGCAATACGAATGAGGGATTATTATCATTTTGAAATCTACTGACAAAACTTGCTCCTAATATTGAATACATTTTAGAATTTTCAAGTCCTTTGATTTCATTTAATATTATTTCCCCATCTATTCCTCTAATAATACCTTCAGAATAATCAAAATAAGTTCTACTTTTTCCAATTAAACTAGTAACATTCAGACCAGTAAATGGAGAATATTTTAACCTTAACCCGTCTAGTGCATTATCAACTCCAAGACCTTTGTCTTCATAGGTTCTTAAAACTAATCCACTTCCAAATTGTTCATAGTAATTACCAACTGTAACTTCTAATCCATCAGATACATATGAGATAAATCGAAAAGGAATTCCATTTCCCCTATATTGAGGATCGTAATCTTTTAGAGCATTTAAATAACTTTCATATCTAAGTCCAGATGTAAAACTTCCTTTTGTTATAAGTAAGTTTAAGTGAGCATTGTTTAAGACTCTTTCTGGAGTAGGTTCATTTGCTCCAATTGAAGAGTCTACAAAATAAGATTGTAGATTAGTTTCAAAATTTCCACGAATCTCAAGAGGATTATAATTTTCTTGAGAAAGAGAGATCTTTGTAGAAAGGATTAACAGTATTAAAATAATTACATTCTTCATCTGTATTATTCGGCAATATGTTCTATTTGTTCGTAAAGTTCATCTTCATCACCTTCTATGTATCCTTTGTGTTCCCATACAATTTTACCATCTCCATTCAATAAGAAAGTATGAGGAACGGTTGATACACCCATCAATCTAGCTAATTCTCTGTTGGAGTCAATATAAATATCATATTCCCAACCAGATGCATTTACGTATGGTTTTACTTTTGACGCTGAACGACTATCATCAATAGAAACAGCAACTAATTTCACACCTGTTTCATCTTGCCAATCTTCATATACTTCTGCAATAGTATTGAGTTCTTTTTTACATGGTTTACACCAAGTAGCCCAAAAACTAATTACAATTGGATTACCGTCATTTTCAATATTTTGAAATTCAATTGATTTTCCTTTCAAGTCTTTTACTTTTACTGAAGGTAAGTTTCTTTCTTGTCCAATAGAATTAGTACTTATTAAAAAAAGGGTGATTATAGATAAAAGGAGTTTCTTTTTCATTTGTTTGTTTTTTTATAAAAGAAAAGCCCAACAATGTTGAGCTTTTCGAAAATTAATAATCTCAAAAATCTACTTAGAAATAGTTACTTTCTTTGTAATTATATTATTATTTGAATTTAAGTTAATAATATATATTCCGTTAGATAAATTTTTAGTGTTTATAACTTTATCATTTCCTTCAAAAACTAATTTACCAAACACATCATATAGTTTTATTTTATCAAATTCACCATTAACATAAATATTGTCTTTTACAGGATTTGGATAAATAGAAATTTCTGAGTTAACTTCTTCAACAGAAACAGATGTAGATTCAGTCTCAAAATAAGTTGTCACCTCTGATGTGAAGTTCCCAGTAGGGGAATTTGTCCCTCCCCAAACTATTGTTCCATTATTAACATCTTTAACTTTGAAATTCCCTGGTGCTAGAATTCCATCACCATAAGAGTCTTTCATAATAAAAGTGTAACAGTTACCAGGTGTAATTGTAGCATATGTAGTTGGTTGTGGTCCACTAGATGAATAAGGCCCTCCAGTTGAAATAATAACCCCATTTTCTTTAAGTTCCCAAGTTGTTTCACTTGGATAATTATCTGTAGTTACATCTATACTTATTTGTCCATTTGGAGCGTCGTACATACCGTTAAAAGTTGTGGACATATTATTGTTTGCCACATTTTGATCAGAATTTCCATTTGGATTTGAAATTGAAACATCAACATTATTGGTATTAATTGGAGTAACAGAAATTTGAGGAATTGTAACAGTTTCTGTGCCCCCAGAAGATAGATTCCCAGTCCATGGGTAAGTTGTTGTAGTTCCACCATTAATTGAATAATTAATGTCTAAAGATGTAAGTGCAATGTTCCCATAATTTTTGAATGTCACTTCTAAATCTGTGCCAGAAACAGCACACATAATATCAGTAGCTGTTGTGTTTGTTAAGTTCGCATCGTATGCATTTGGAAATACAATAGATGTATTTGCGTAATTACCGGTTAAAATGTTTTGTTGTCCTTCGGCAATAAAGGTAACAATTTCAAGATTTGTTGGGTCAACATCAACACCATTTATATCTGAAGGTATATTCCAAGTGTAAGATCTTGTTTCGTAATGTCCTTGAGATACATTTGTAA
>CAJXFN010000144.1 GCA_913052655.1 uncultured Flavobacteriales bacterium
TTGATAAGAAGCAGAAAGATTTTTTTGAGTCAATGAGAGAAAATGACCATTTTGAGCCAAAACCTGAAAACTCGGAAAAATCATTTTTTGACAGAGTAAAAGATATGTTTTCCTAGTCTTTTCTTAATTTTTTATTAAATATCTGCATTAAAATAATATTCTTCACCATTTAGTCTTATATTTAAGCTTAGCCTAAATATGAAATGAAAAATCTTTTATCTATTGATTCTGTTTCAAAAAAATTTGGATCACATACAGCTTTAAATAATATATCTTTAAATATACCAGAGGGTTGTATTTATGGACTTTTAGGTCCTAATGGGGCTGGAAAAACAACATTGATACGAATTATCAATCAAATTTCGTTACCTGACTCTGGAAAGGTCTTTTTCAATAACCAGGAGCTCAATGCAAGCCATATTAAACAAATTGGTTATTTACCTGAGGAGCGCGGATTATATCCCAAAATGAAAATTGGTGAACAGGCAATCTATTTAGCACAATTAAAGGGAATGGATAGAAAAATGGCTAGGTTAGAGTTAAAAAAATGGTTTGATAAGTTTGAGATTTCCGATTGGTGGAATAAAAAAGTAACAGAGCTTTCAAAGGGAATGGCACAGAAAGTTCAGTTCATTGTAACAGTATTACACAAGCCTAAATTATTAATATTTGATGAGCCTTTTTCTGGATTTGACCCTATTAATGCAAATCTGATAAAGGACGAAATTTTACAACTAAATAAAGAAGGTGCAACTGTGATCTTTTCAACTCATAGAATGGAGTCTGTAGAAGAATTATGTGAATACATTACATTAATTAATAAATCTAATAAGATTCTTGATGGTAATTTGGACGAAATTAAAAAAGATTTTAAGACAAATACTTTTGAGGTAGCTGTTAATGCACCTGATACGAAAAGTCTAGAGAATAAATTAAAATTGGAATATGAAACATTTGATCCAACATTCAGAACAATTGGAGATAATTTAAGAATGAATATTAGACTAGTATCTGGTCAAAATTCTGACAAGCTAATTAATCTGCTTAACAGTAATTCACGACTGATTCATTTTAAGGAAGTGATACCCAATGTAAACGAAATATTCATCAATTCAGTTAAAAACGACTAAATATGGAAAAATTTATAATTATTACTTCAAGAGAATACTTGAATAAAATAACCAATAAAACTTTCATTTTATCAACATTATTTACTCCGTTAATTCTTGTTGGGGTGGTTTTTTTAATTGGATGGTTTGCAAGTATAAATAATGAAGAAGTAAGTAATGTCTCAGTTGTTGATAATTCTGGATATATTTTTGATAAATTAGAATCAACTGAGTCAATAAAATATACACAATTAGAAAATTTTGATTTAGAAGAAGCTAAATTAATATCAAAAACTAAATCCGATTTTGGTTTGCTGTATATCGAAAACCTCGAGTCTCCAAAGAAAATCGCCGAGACAATTTCTTTTTATTCAGAAGACACCCCATCTCTAACAGTGATTGGGAACATTGAGAGTCAATTAGAAAATATTTTAACGAATAAAAACTATAAAATTCAAGGAATTGATATTAATAAAATAAACGATAACAAAATATTTGTTAGTCTTTATCAGGAAACATTTCAAGGAAAAAAGACAACAAAAGCTGATAGTTTTGTTGGCCTTCTTTTTGGGATGTTTTTAGCATTTCTTCTTTACATGCTAATTTTCGCATATGGTGGAATGATTATGGCAAGTGTTATCGAAGAAAAGAGTAGTAGAATTATTGAAGTGATAGTTTCATCAGTTAAGCCATTTTATTTAATCTCAGGTAAAATTGTAGGCACATCTTTAGCAGGTATATCACAGTTTATAGTTTGGGCTATCTTATTTTACGGATTTAGCTTTCTTATATCCACAACATTTGGGATTACTTCAACATATGATAACAATGAGTTTATGCTAGCCGCTGAAAGTAATGCTATTTCTGAGGCTTCACTAAATATGTTGTCGGCTTTCTTTAATCTACCTCTTGTAAACATACTAATTGCCTTTATATTTTATTTCATTGGTGGTTATTTTCTTTTTTCGTCAATGTTTGCCGCAATTGGGGCAGCTGTTGATAATCAAACAGATGCACAGCAATTTATGTTACCTATCACTTTCATCGTAATAATAGCATTGTATGTTGGTATATTTACTGCAGAAAATCCTGATGGAGTAGTTTCCGTAATCTTTTCAATGATTCCATTTACATCTCCAATAGTAATGATGATGCGAATTCCTAATGGTGTTCCGATTTCTGAGCAGATTATTTCCTTATTAATTTTATACTTAACAGTAATTTTTATTATTTGGATTGCAGCAAAAATATATAGAATTGGTATATTAATGTATGGAAAAAAGCCTTCATACAAAGATTTAATAAAATGGCTTAAATACTAAAAATATGTCTAGAATATTAATTATAGAAGATGAGCCGGCAATTAGAAGGGTTCTGGTAAAAATCCTCTCTGAAGAAGATAAATCTCATGAAATTGATGAAGCCGAAAACGGAATTGACGCTA
>CAJXFN010000145.1 GCA_913052655.1 uncultured Flavobacteriales bacterium
AATATGTAGTAATTGACAATAAAGTAAAAATTGTTGACGAACAAACAGGTCGTATAATGGATGGAAGAAGGTATTCTGACGGTCTTCACCAGGCAATTGAAGCAAAAGAAAATGTAAAAATTGAAGCCTCTACTCAAACATTTGCAACTATTACCCTTCAAAACTATTTTCGAATGTACAACAAGCTTGCGGGTATGACTGGTACTGCCGAAACAGAAGCTGGAGAATTTTGGGAAATATATAAATTAGATGTTGTTGCAATTCCTACAAATAAACCAATTATTAGAGACGATAGAGATGATTTAGTTTATAAAACTAATCGAGAGAAATACAATGCAGTAATTGAAGAAATCGTAAAACTAACTGATGATGGGAGACCTGTATTAGTTGGAACAACTTCGGTAGAGATATCTGAACTTCTAGGAAGAATATTAAAAACTAGAAGGATAAAACACAACATCTTAAATGCTAAACTTCACCAAAGAGAGGCCGATATTGTAGCGGAAGCAGGTAAAGCTTCTGTAGTTACTATTGCTACAAATATGGCTGGTAGAGGTACGGATATTAAATTATCTGACTCTGTAAAAGATGCTGGAGGATTAGCAATTATCGGAACGGAAAGACACGACTCAAGAAGAGTAGATAGACAGCTTAGAGGTCGTTCTGGAAGACAAGGAGATCCAGGATCTTCTCAATTCTTTGTTTCTCTTGAAGATAAATTAATGCGTTTATTTGGCTCCGAAAGAATTGCGAAACTAATGGACAGAATGGGATTAGAGGAAGGAGAAGTAATCTCTCATTCCATGGTGAATAAGTCTATCGAAAGAGCTCAGAAAAAAGTTGAAGAAAATAATTTTGGAACTAGAAAAAGGCTTCTAGAGTATGATGACGTAATGAATAAACAAAGAGAGATCATCTATACCAAAAGAAGACATGCTCTATTTGGAGAAAGACTTTCGTTAGATATAAGCAATATGATTTATGACACCTGTTATAATATTGTAAATCAAAACCATGAATTTAAAGATTTTGACTCCTACACGCAGGAAACAATGAGAATTTTAACCATTAATAATCCAGTTAATGAAGAAGAATTTACCTCTAAAACCGAAGAAGAAGTTCTAGAGATTACATATAAAAAATGTATTGACAATTATAAAACTAAGTCTAAAAACATAGCCCAAACTGTTCTGCCTCAAATAAAGGACGTATTTAAAAATCAGTCTGCAGTATATAAGAATATTGTAATTCCTTTTACTGATGGAGTAAAAACCTTACAAGTAACTGCGGACTTAGAAGAATCTGTTAATACAGAGGGTGCTAATATATCTACATCCATAGAAAAAGGAGTAACTCTTGCTATTATTGATGAATTCTGGAAAGAACATCTAAGAGAAATGGACGACCTAAAACAATCTGTACAGAATGCTGTATATGAGCAAAAAGACCCTCTATTAATTTATAAATTTGAGGCTATTGATTTATTTAAAGTCTTAATGAGTAAAATCAATAAAGATATTGTTTCCTTTTTACTGAAAGCCGCTATTTACACTGGTAACAACCAACACATCAAGGAAGAAAAAAGAAGCATAACTCAAGAAAATTTTAAAACAAGTAGAGAATCAGATATTCCAGAACCTGACATATCAACTAATACTCAACAACCTTCTTCAACAAAAAAAGAGCCAGTCAAAGTAGTTCCAAAAATTGGAAGAAATGAAAAAGTTAAAATAACTAATGGATCCGAAACAAAAGAATTAAAATGGAAAAAAGCTAAAATTTTAGTAGATAGCGGTAAATGGAAAGTAGTATAACAATTTTTAATCAGTTTTGAATAAGGTAAATAGATGCAAATGGTGCGAAATAGACCCTCTATACATTAAATATCATGACACAGAATGGGGAGTGCCTGTACATAATGATCAAAAAATCTTTGAGTTTTTATTACTGGAAACATTTCAAGCAGGACTCAGCTGGATTACTATTTTAAAGAAAAGAGAGAGCTTTAGAATAGCTTTTGATAATTTTGACTACAAAAAAATAGCGAGTTATTCTGAAGAGAAAATGAAAAAACTTAAATCTGATTCTAATATTATACGTAATCTGTTAAAGATAAAAGCAGCTAAAACAAATGCTATTGCTTTTATTGAAGTTCAAAAAGAATTTGGAACTTTCAGCAAATATCTTTGGAATTATATTGATAATAAACCCATACAAAATCATTTTAAAAGAATAAATGAAATACCTGCAAATACTCCATTATCAGATGAAATAAGTAAAGATTTAAAAAAAAGAGGATTTAAGTTTGTCGGATCGACCATTATATATGCACATATGCAAGCAATGGGAATGGTAAATGACCATACTATAGATTGCTTCAGATATAATGAGTTACAATAAAAAGGAACCTTTCGGTCCCTTTTTATTATTTCAAATATCTAAAATCATGGTTATTTTTAATCTTCTTTAAAGACTCATAAATTAAACGAATAACATTTTCTACATCTTCTTTAT
>CAJXFN010000146.1 GCA_913052655.1 uncultured Flavobacteriales bacterium
TCCATCCACAATTTAACATTGAGAGTACGGAAACATTTCCTTTAGTTAAGTGATTGTCTATTAACTCTTGATACCTTAACAATTTTGCTGCATGATAACCTCCTATTGAATTATGAAAATAAGAGGTTTTACTTTCATTAAATGGATTATTATAATTAAACACTCTTGACTGATTCTTATTATTTTTTAGAATAGTTCTGTCTGCTTGAGAAGGTCTGATTGAAACATTTCTTTCTTTTACAAAATGAGTTTCATTTAAATATCTTTTATCAACAGACCACATGTCAGATATAATCAAAATACCTAGAACACCGATAACGAAAGGCTTCTTTAAATTTCCCTTTAAAAACAACCATAAAGTCCCAGTAGCCATAAATATAAAAATAAACGATCTCCATGCGTCTGATTTTAAAATTGACTCCCGGTCATTAGCAAGTCTACTAATAAAATCAATATTACTATTTTGATAATCCTTCGTTGACAAAAAATCTACAAATACACTAGGAAAAACTGTAAACAACAATGATAAACCACCAGTAATAAAAAAAGCTAATTTCAGTTTTTGTTCTTTTTCTTTATGATTTTCACTATTCAAAAATTTATTTAAAGCAAGTATTGCCAATAAAGCAATACCAAACTCTGCAATAATCATAGCCATCGTTACCGCTCTAAATTTATTGTAAGCAGGAACGTAATTAAAAAAGAACTCTGTTAAAGGCATAAAGTTACTCCCCCATCCTAGCATTATAGATAGAATAGTTGTTAGTAAAATCCATATTCTAAAAGAAGATTTTACATACATTAATCCTAAAATAAATAAAAATACTACTATTGCTCCCACATATGTAGGTGAAGTTCCAGGTTGCTCTCCCCAATAACTTGAGGTTTGTTGTTGTAATTTTTGCTGTTTACTCTGGTTTCTTAATGTACTTAAATATTTATAAGTTTCCGAATCTCTATTTAGATTTCCTTCTGAATCATTTAAAACACTTTTACCGGTAGACCCTCCCATAAAATTTGGAATTAAAAAAGTCATAGTTTCCGCTTTTCCATAACTCCATTGTGTAGCATATTCTAATCCTAAACCGTCTTTCTTTTCTTTTCCTTCATCATTTATAAGCTCTGACTTTCCTCTTTGTGTTTCAGGACCATATTCAAGTGTTGTTGCTAATCTAGTATAATTAGTAGCTCCAGCAAGCGTTCCAGCCAAAACTAAAATAGCTGATTTTTTAAAGAAATCCATCAAAGTTTTTTCTTTTAACTCTTTTACAAATTGAATAAGACCAATAAAAATCAAAATTATAATAGTATAATAAGTAATCTGATAATGATTAGAATACAATTGAAGTGCGACAAACAGAGAAGTAAAGACTACTCCTAACATCCATTTTTTCTCTCTATAAGTATATAATACTGAAGCTACAATTAGTGGAAGATACGCAATTGCATGTGCTTTAGTCATATGTCCTGCTTGAATTATAATAATAAAATAGGAAGAAAAAGCAAAAGCAATTGCTCCAACTATAGATAGACGATAATCAATTTTTAAAGAACATAATAAAATATAAAATCCAATTAAATATAAAAATAACATATCCATTGGTCTCGGCAATCCAAGTCTAAAGATTTTATCTACATATTGAATTAAATTTCCATTAGAACGTGTAGAAATTTGATACGCAGGCATTCCAGAGAACATTCTCTTAGTCCACAAAGCTTCTTCTCCAGTAACTGATCTGTAATCACGAACCTCTTTACTCATTCCTTTCCAAGTATCAATATCATGAGCAGAAAGGATTTTACCATCTAAAACAGGTGAAAAATAAACTATAGAAATTATTACAAAAATTGTTACAGATATCAAGTGAGGCATGTATTTTTTCATGATATAAAGTTTTAATTATTATTCATCAACCTCCTCAAAATCTATATACTCACCCATTTTAGTAGTATCTGATTTTGATTTCTTTGGTTTGATTTTTATGCTTACCTCACCTTCTTTTTCTTCGTTAGATTGGCTCTGGGAAAATTGTTGGTTAAATTCTGATTGTTTCTTTTTTACATATGATTTTAATAAGTACGGAAATATATATCTGCCTAACAACTTTAAAATGTAAGATATAAGCAAAAACCAAAATAGAAATCTAATTAATCCTACTAACATTTATCTACTTAAATATAAATTTCTTTCCGAATACACCTTTGTAAAATAATCATCTTCCAAATTATCAATAAAATAAATTGATTCTCCAGTAGATTTCATTTCAGGTCCTAATTCTTTATTGACATTAGGAAACTTATTAAAAGAAAACACGGGAACTTTAATTGCATATCCTTCTTTTTTAGGTTTAAACTCAAAATCTGTAACTTTCTTATCTCCCAACATTACTTTTGCAGCATAATTTACATAAGGTTCATCATAAGCTTTAGCAATAAAAGGAACTGTTCTAG
>CAJXFN010000147.1 GCA_913052655.1 uncultured Flavobacteriales bacterium
TTAAAAAAGTCTTGAAAAAGAACAAGGTAGAAATGATATAATATTTACCTAATAAATATTGTTTTTATTTATTAATAAATCTATTTTTGCTCACTTTTTAGAAGCAAATGGATTCAAACAGTTATAAAACAAAATACCTCAATAAAGAGTCAATTCAAAAGAATTGGTTCGTTGTAAATGCTGATGGAAAAACCTTAGGAAGATTCTCATCAGAGGTAGCAAAAATCTTAAGAGGTAAAAATAAAGCATCTTTCACACCACATATGGATTGTGGAGATTATGTTGTTGTAATCAATTCGGATGGCATTAAAATGACTGGAAAAAAGTGGAGAGAAAAACAGTATGTTTCTCATAGTGGATATCCAGGCGGTCAGAAAATAATTAATCCACTTGATTTAAAAGAGAAGAAATCTTCAACGTTTATTATCGAAAAAGCTGTCAGAGGTATGCTACCTAAAAATAGATTAGGTAGGCAGTTATTTAGAAATTTATTCGTTTATGAAAATTCTGAGCATCCTCATGAGGGTCAAAAACCAAAAGAATTAAACATTTAATATGGAATATATTAATACTGTCGGGAGGAGAAAAACATCAGTTGCAAGGCTCTATATGAAACCAGGGAAAGGTAATTTCACAATAAATGGTAAGGAACTAGATAAATATTTTGCATCAGAGCTATTAAGGTTAATTGTTGAGCAACCTCTAAAACTTGTTGATAGCCTTAAAAATTTTGATTTCAAAGTTAACCTGCACGGTGGTGGACTCAAAGGTCAAGCAGAGGCTGTTAGACTAGCTGTGGCAAGAGCACTAGTTAAAAATAATGATGAAACTAGGCCGCTTTTAAAGAAAGAAGGTTTCCTAACAAGAGATCCGAGGATGGTCGAAAGAAAGAAATATGGTAGAAGAAAGGCAAGAAGAGCATTCCAGTGGGTTAAGAGATAAAATATAATATGATTAAAAAATTAGAACATAAAGATTTATTAAAGGCAGGTGTACATTTTGGGCATCTTACCAGGAAGTGGAATCCAAAGATGTCTGAATATATATTCATGGAAAATAATGGTATTCACATAATTGATCTTCATAAAACAATTGACTGTGCTTTTACTGCTGCCTCATCACTCCAAAATATTGCAAAATCTGGTAGAAAAATTATGTTTGTTGCTACAAAAAAGCAGGCTAAAACCTATGTATCAGAGAAGGCTAAGGAATTAAACATGCCATATGTAACAGAACGATGGTTGGGTGGAATGTTGACTAACTTTTCAACAATTAGAAAATCTTTGAAGAAACTGTCTTCTATTGAAAATATGCAGAGTCAGGATTCATATACACAAGACTTCTCTAAAAAGGAAAGATTAATGATTTCCAGAGATAAGGATAAACTTGAGAGAGCTCTTGGCGGGATCTCAACATTAAATAGAATTCCAGCGGCCTTATTTGTTGTTGACATTAAGCATGAAGAAATTGCTATTCAGGAGGCAAAGAAATTAAATATACCAGTATATGGTATGGTCGACACAAATTCTGACCCTAACCAAATTGATTTTGAGATACCATCTAACGATGACTCTTTCACCTCTGTTGCTACAATCATGGATTACATATCTGAGGCAATAGCAGAGGGCCTTAAAGAGAGAGAGAAGATTAAAGAAGAAATTAGGATTAAACAGGAGAAAGAAGCATCTGAGAAGGAAGCTAAAGAAAAAAAGGAAGCTGAGAAGCAGGCAAAGGAAGCTAAAAAACAAGTAACGAAGTAATTATTAAGTACTATGTCAGTAAGTATTTCTGCAAAAGAAGTTAATGAGTTAAGGCAAAAGACAGGGTCAGGGATGATGGACTGTAAGAAAGCACTTGTTGAGGCAGGAGGTGACTTCGATAAGGCAATAGATATATTAAGAAAGAAGGGACAAAAAGTATCTGCAGCAAGATCAAACAGAGAAACATCTGAAGGTATTGTAATTTATAAATTAAGCCCTAATGAGGATAAAGCATCTATATTATCATTTACTTGTGAAACCGATTTTGTAGCTAAAAATGAAGATTTTCAAGAATTAGCTTCTAAGATATTAGATACTGCATTTGATAATAATTTATCATCAGTTGAAGAGATTTTATCTTCTAGTTTAGGTTCCTCTACCATCGAACAAGAAATCGTCAATTTAATTGGTAAGATTGGTGAAAAAATTGAGATTAGAGAATACCAATCTTTAGAAGGAGAAAAAATTGTACCTTATATTCATGCTGGAGATAAGTTAGGAGTTTTAGTTTCCTTGGTAAATACAACTTCTGTCGATTATGTTGCAGCTGGTAAGGATGTAGCAATGCAGATCGCTGCTATGAATCCCATTGCACTAAATAAAGATGGTGTTGACCAAACTGTGATAGATAAAGAAATAGAAA
>CAJXFN010000148.1 GCA_913052655.1 uncultured Flavobacteriales bacterium
TTGAAGAAACAGATTTAATTGCTCTTGCTCAAACAGGAACTGGAAAAACAGCTGCGTTTGGACTTCCGGTTATTCAGAAAATTAATAAAAATAAAACACAAACTCAATCTATTATTTTATGCCCTACTAGAGAGCTTTGTCTTCAGATAACTAAAGATTTAGAAAGTTATTCAAAATATCTTAAGAAGTTAAAGATTACAGCAGTATATGGAGGAGCAAATATTCAAACTCAAATTCGTTCCTTAAACTCTGGAAGTCAGATTGTAGTAGGAACTCCAGGAAGAGTAATAGATTTAATTAAAAGAAAAAAATTAAAACTAAAAAATGTAGAATTTGTTATTTTAGATGAAGCAGATGAAATGCTTAATATGGGTTTTAAGGAGGACCTTGACACAATCCTAGCAGAAACTCCTGAGGAAAAACAAACTCTTTTATTTTCTGCTACAATGCCAAAAGAAGTTCTAAAAATTACTAAGGACTATATGTTTTCTCCAAAGAGAATTGAAGTAGCTAGTAGAAATGAAGGAGCTAAAAATGTAGAACACCATTATTACATGGTTAATGCAAAAGATAGATATAAAGCACTTCGAAGACTTTGTGATATAAACCCTAATATTTATGGAATTGTATTTTGTAGAACTAGAAGAGAAACAAAGGACGTTGCGGATAAATTAATGCAAGATGGATATAATGCAGATGCAATTCATGGAGATTTATCACAAGCTCAGAGAGACCATGTAATGAATAGGTTTAGAAAGAGGAATCTTCAAATCTTAGTCGCTACAGATGTAGCAGCTAGAGGTATTGATATTAACGAGTTAACACATGTAATCAATTACAACCTTCCTGATGATAATGAAGTATATGTGCACCGGTCAGGAAGAACTGGTAGAGCTGGAAATAATGGAGTATCCATAATTATTGCACATAGTAGAGAAAAAAGAAAATTACAATCTATTGAGAAAATGATAAAGAAGGAACTTACACTAAAAAAAGTTCCAGGAGGTCAAGAGATTTGTGAGGTTCAACTAATGTCCTTAATTGACAAAATTGTAGAAACTGATGTAAGTCCTCATATAGAACAATATTTGAATGTAATAGAAGAAAAGCTCTCTCATCTAAATAAGGAGGAATTGTTAAAACATTTTGTTTCTGCTGAATTTAATAGATTTTTGTCTTTTTATAAGAATGCTCAAGATCTTAATATTAATACAACTAAAGATAAAAGTAATGAAAGAAGAGCAGAAAATGGATTTACACGTTTCTTTATAAATTTAGGAAAGACTCACAAACTAGAGCCACAAAATCTTATTGGTCTAATAAATGAATATACTCGAAATAGAAATCATATTATTGGTAAGATTGATATCATGAAGAACTTCTCCTTTTTTGAAGTAGAGAAATCGGCTGAAAAAGAAATATTAGTAGGGTTTTCCGATAGCCAGTGGAATGGATACCAACTGACTGTTGAGATATCTAAACCAAAAAATGACTCTGGTAAAAGAAGAAAAAAAGATTCAAGTTCCGAAAGAAGAAGAAAAGGATTTAGTGGAAACAAAAGAAAAAAATCTTCTAAAAGATCATCAGGAGTTAACGGAAAATCTTTTAAAAGTAGATTTAGAGACAGTGAAATTGTTAGAAAAGGAAAAAGACGTTAAGCGTTTTTTCTACCTACAATAAAATCCTTCAAATAAAAAGGCTCAAAATAAGCCACATCTTCAAAATCCTTCTTGTTATATTTATCTAAAGAAATTAATGCCATATCACTAGCTTTAGGAAAAACATCTTTTTCAAAAAATGCATTTTTTGAATTTATCATATCAACACATTTTAAAGATCCATCACCAAAAAACAAAACTCTATTTTCTAGAAATTGATTATAAGAATTTTTTTCAATTATATCTGCTTGTACTTTTCTTACAAGGTTATTATCTTTATCAAAAAATGCTGAAAATACCTCCATTCTTCTAGCGTCAATCATTGGGCAATACAAGTCAAAACCAGTTTTTCTTTGAGACATAGAAAAAGACATCGCTTTTAAAGTAGAAACAGATATTAATGGAATTGATAGCGCATAACACAATCCTTTAGCTGTAGAAACACCAATTCTTAAACCTGTGTAAGAACCAGGGCCTTTACTTACTGATATCGCATCTATATCTTTAAATTCAAAAGAAGAGTCTTTAATTAAATCCTCTATAAAACAGCTTAATTTTTCAGAATGAGAATATTTATCTGTAAGTAAGGATTTCTCAGATATAAGTTCACAAGATTTATATAATGCTACCGAACAATTCTTGGTGGAGGTTTCTATGTTTAAAATCAAAGGCAAATTAGAAATCGTAATATCTATTGAATAAATCTGTTTTCAATGCAAAG
>CAJXFN010000149.1 GCA_913052655.1 uncultured Flavobacteriales bacterium
GGTCCACAAAATAGCATCTCTTTCAATAAATTCTAAGGCAGATGGCGTTATACCATATTGAAAAATCGCTGAGACAGCTTCGCAAGCTTTTTCTGAACAACTAAAAGAAACTAATAATGTAATATCTTTAGTAGGTAAAGGAATTAAACGGAATACAATTTTGGTAATTATTCCTAAAGTGCCTTCAGAACCTATAAATAATTGAGTGAGATTATACCCTGTAGCATTTTTTAAAACATTTGCACCTGTCCAAATTACTTCTCCGCTTGGTAATACTACTTCCAAATTTAAAACATAATCTTTTGTTACTCCATATTTTAAAGCTTTAGGCCCTCCAGAATTCTCTGCAATATTACCTCCCAACATACAACTTCCTTTACTGGCTGGATCAGGGGGGTAAAACAATCCCTTTTCTTTAACAGTATTTTGAAATACTTCATTTATAACACCTGGTTCTACAGTAGCTTGTAGATTTCTTTCATCAATTTCTATTATAGAATTTAATTTTTCAGAACTTAAAACAATTCCACTCATAACAGGGAGACTTCCTCCACTTAATCCGGTTCTTGCGCCGCATGGTGTAACAGGAATGTTATTTTTATTACAGTATTTCATAATCTCAGAAACCTGACGCGTATTATGTGGTTTAACTACAACTTCTGGTATAAAACTTAAATCTTCTGTTTCATCATGAGAATATTCTATTAGAACTTCTTCTGAATAAAAAATATTATTTGGACCTACAATCTTTGTTAAAAGATTTAAATCATCTGTATTTAT
The DNA here is from genome assembly GCA_913052655.1 of uncultured Flavobacteriales bacterium. Lineage (GTDB taxonomy): Bacteria > Bacteroidota > Bacteroidia > Flavobacteriales > BACL11. The sequence continues at coordinate 781 of CAJXFN010000149.1, forward strand.
CTTTTTGTAACTCATGATTTATTTTGCACAAATTTAAGTAAATTGGCCAATCTAAATTATATATTATGAAAAAGACATTTATATTATTCATTTGTATTTATATTTCACTAGATTTTTTCGCACAAAAACAAGTTACTCTTGAAGATATTTGGTTAAATTATGAATTCTACCCTAATGGAGTTTCTGGATTTAAATCTATGAATGATGGAAAACATTATACTACTTCTGAAAAAACAGAAAGTAGAATAAAAATATATAAAAACTCATTTGAAACTGGAGAAGTTATTGAAACTATAATGGATTCTGATGACGAAAGATTAAAAAGAATGGAAAATTATACTTTTAATACATCTGAAGATAAAATTCTAATTGCTACAAATACAGAATCTATTTATAGGTACAGTACTAAATCAGTATATTACATATATAATACCAAAACAAAAACAATAAAGAATCTGTTAAAAGATAAAGTTATGTACGCCACTTTTTCTCCAAATGGAAAGAATATCGCTTACGTATTTGAAAACAACTTATATGTTTATAGCCTATTAACAGAAGATACAAAACAAATAACCTTTGATGGAGTCAATAATAAAGTTATAAATGGAGCTTCTGACTGGGTTTATGAAGAAGAGTTTTCCCTAGTTCGTTCATTTGATTGGAGTCATGATAGCAAAACTATTGCTTATTATAAATTTGATGAATCTGATGTGAAAGAATTCTCTATGGATATATTTAATGGAGGCTTATATCCTACACAAGAAGTATTTAAATATCCAAAAGCTGGAGAGGATAACTCGAAGGTAACCTTACATTTATATGATTTGAAAACTAATAAAATTACCGATATTAATTTTAGAAAGAATTATGAATATATACCTAGAATAAAATGGTTTAGCATGAAGGATTCTACTCAAAAATTAATTATTTTTGGAATGAACAGACATCAAAATGAATTGGATGTTTTAACTTCACAAACAGATGGGTCAACTAGAATTTTCTTTTCAGAAAAAGATAAATATTATATAGATATTCATGATAATATTACTTTTTTAAAAGATTATGATGCCTTTATTTGGACCTCCGAAAAGGATGGATTTAATCATATCTATATTAAGTATCTATTTGACAGGAATGATATTCAAATTACAAAAGGCAATTGGGAAATCACTAAATTTTATGGAGTTGATGAGAATAATATAATATATTTCTCTTCTAAAGAAAGTGGGTCTATATATTCTGCTTTATACAAAGTTGATTTAAATGATAATGATTACAAAAGAATTTTAATGACCAAGAATACCGGCTATAATTATATAACTTTTAGTAAAGGAATGAAGTATTTTATGAATAGTTTTTCAGATAGAAATACTCCTCCTTATATAACCTTAAATAGAACTTTTGATGGGAAAATAATAAAAGTTCTTGAAGATAATTATGATTTCTCTGAAAAATTAAAGAAATATAATTTATCGGAAAAGGAGTTTTTTACAATTGAAACAGAAGATGGAGTAGAACTAAATGCCTGGATGATGAAACCAACCAATTTTGATCCTAATAATGAATATCCTTTATATATGTTTTTATATGGAGGTCCTG
>CAJXFN010000150.1 GCA_913052655.1 uncultured Flavobacteriales bacterium
CAAATTTATTCTGATAATATAATAAATCTGCTCTTGCATAAATTTCCATAGGAACGGAAGTAGTATCCAAATTTAAATTATCTGTAATTAACAAAGATAAATCCATAGCATCATTAGAAATCAACTTAGAAGTAGATGACTTCAAAACATCTAACTGAGATTGTGCCCAATTAAAATCACCCTGATAATATGAAATCTTTGCTCTTCTTAATTTGGCTTCATGGCCTATAGGACTTTCTTTATGTTCTTTTTCCACTTGAGAATAATATAATAATGACGTCCAGACATTACCAGAAAGCAACATCACATCTGCATACACTAATTTACACTCTGCCAGGTCATTCTTACTGATTCCAGGTATACTCATAATCCTTTCTAAAATTAATTGCGCAGAAGATAAATCAGACATTGAAAATGCTTTAAAATACGCATAATTATTCAACAACAAGACAGTTGTATAGTCCTCTCCCAATTCCTCTATAGTTCTGAAATACATTAAATCTAACTCATCTAAATCAGTGTTTTCTTTTTCTCCTAATGCAAATAGTAAATTAATATGAGCGTCAATAAAATAATAATTATCAGATCCTTTATCAATTATATACTTATAACATTTAACAGCTAAATCAAAATAGTTATTATCTAAAAATGTCTCCGCTAAATCATATAGACGTTCTCCATCTTCATTTAATCTCTTATCCAGTGCTTTTGCCTGAAGATAAGCGAGATTAAATTCATTATTCTGCATAAAAAGCCAAATGAGTAATTCTGAAAAGACATAAGTATCCTTTTCTTTTTGACTGAATCGCAATAATCCATTCTTTACATAATTATAATGTTTATCATTTTCTATTCCATTATTATCTAGATATCTCTGTAAGTAATTTATAACAGTAATCCTTTGAGATGGATTGCCTTTTAAATATTCTAAATACTCATTAACCATCTTCTCATCGTTAGATAATAACTGATATAATTGAGCTTTTTGAATTGGAAATTTTTTATTATTTTCAGAAAACTTTTCCACAAGCAAATACAAATCTAACGCTTCTTGATACAACGCATATCCACTAAATTTATTCGAAACATTTACAATTTGAGTATATTCTTTTTTTAGCTTTTCTTGAATGTTTTTAAAAACCTTACTTGCGTTCTTATCTTCATTTATCTTCCTATGTATCATATATAAATCTACCTTATATGGAAGATGATTATCATTTCTTTTTATCATTTTAATAGTTAACTTTTTAGCCTCAGAGAATTTTTCTGACAAAACTAAACACTGAAAATAAGGATGATAATATTGAGTAAAAGAATATCCTTTAGATAATTCCTTATAGATTTCTATTGCTTTCACATACTCTCCATTCTGGAAATACTGATATGCTAATTGAGAGTCATTTGTTTGTGAATAAGCAAAGGACACACAAAAAAACAATGCAACAATCAGTTTCATCTAATCTATAATGTTAAATCGAGTATATTCTTGAAGTACTTTAGGAATCAAAATTCCATTCTCAGTCTGATTATTCTCTACCAATGCAGCAAAAACTCTCGGTAGAGCTAAAGCGCTTCCATTCAAAGTATGACATAATTGATTCTTGCCATTTTCGTTTTTAAATCTAAGTTGTAATCTATTTGATTGATATGATTCAAAATTAGAAACCGAACTAACTTCTAACCATCTCTCTTGTCCAGCTGAATAAACTTCAAAATCATATGTTAGAGAAGATGTAAAACTTAAATCACCTCCACAAAGTCTTAAGATTCTATACGGCAATTCTAACTCTTCTAAAATAGAAGCGACATGATCTACCATTATATTTAAAGTATCGTAAGATTTTTCAGGATGTTGTAATTGGACAATCTCTACTTTATCAAACTGATGAAGTCTATTCAATCCTCTAACATCTTTTCCATAGGATCCAGCTTCTCTTCTAAAACATGGAGTATAAGCAGTACATTTTATTGGGAAATCTTCCTTGTTAATAATTACATTTCTAAAGAAATTTGTAACTGGAACTTCAGCTGTTGGAATTAAATATAAATTGTCTTCAGTAATTTGATACATTTGACCCTCTTTATCTGGAAGTTGCCCTGTTCCAAATCCAGAATCCTCATTTACTAAATGAGGTGGTTGATATTCTATATATCCAGCTTCTGTATTTTTATCTAAAAAGTAAGAAATTAATGCTCTTTGCAATTTTGCTCCTTTGTTAATATATACAGGAAAACCAGCGCCAGTAATTTTATTTCCTAGTTCAAAATCAATAAGATTATACTGAGAACACAAAT
>CAJXFN010000151.1 GCA_913052655.1 uncultured Flavobacteriales bacterium
GTAAGTTCTACTTTTTTAGGATCTACTAAAACAAATTTTACTTGACTTGGGTGTTTTTTATAAAGTAATGATGCTAAAATCGTATTCAAACCAACTGATTTTCCTTGTCCTGTAGCTCCAGCCATCAGAAGATGAGGCATTTTTGCTAAATCTACAACATAAGTTTCATTTGATATAGTTTTTCCAAAAGCTATAGGAAGTTCCATATTGCTATTTTGAAATTTTTCGGATTTTAGAACAGTACTCATGCTAACTGTTGTAGACTTTGCATTTGGCACCTCAATACCGATAGTTCCCCTTCCTGGAATTGGTGCAATAATCCTTATACCAACTGCAGCTAAACTGAGAGCTATATCATCTTCTAGGTTTTTTATTTTAGAAATTTTCACTCCAGCTTCTGGTACTATTTCGTAAAGTGTAATTGTAGGTCCTATTGTTGCAGAAATTGAAGCAATACCAATTTTATAATTTCCTAAAGTATCTACAATTTTCTGCTTATTTTCTTCTAATTCATTTTTGTCAATATTAATTTCTCCGCTCCCGTAATCATTAAGTAAATTGAAAACAGGAAATTTGTAGGATGATAAGTCTAAAGTAGGATCGTAATCTCCAAGTTCTTTTAATTTCTTTTGAGCTTCTGTCTGTTCTATTTCTTCTTCATTAGAAGTGTCAATAATTTGGATGTTTAAATCATCTTCAACTTTTGTATTTAGATGGTCCTCCTCCATCTGTTTTATTTCTGTTGGTAGTACAGCTTCTTTAACTTTTAAATTTTCAATTTTTGTTGTTTCCGATTCTTGTAAATCAATTACAGTATCAACTTCAATTTCTTCTATATTCTGTAATTTTCTTTCTCCAATTTTTGATGTTGAATTCTTAACTAATAGAAATATTTTTTCTAGACTGATATTAAACTTTAAAGTAACAAATATCAAAAAAGTAGTAATTAACAATAGTGTTGTACCAATATTTCCTAATAATGACACTAAAAATTCAGAGCTAGTAATGCCTATTCCTCCTGCAAGAGTTTGAGATTTAAAGAAGTGAAATATAAAAACAGGTATCCATATCAACCCCCAAATGCTTTGTCTTATGAGTTTTTTAATAGATAATAGATGATATCCTAACAGTTGAATTCCTGAAAACAATAAAAAGAATGGTATGAAATAAGCTGAGATACCAAAAAGTACGGAAACAAAAAGATAAGAGAATAAGCAACCAAATTTACCTAGGGCGTTGTTTACTACAATTTCAGAATCGGTCAATATACTAAACCAAGAATTTTCTGTGGCTACAGAAAAATCTTCCTTCCACTGAAAAAATGAAGAGGTAAATGAAATGAAAAAGTACAAGGAGAATAAGATGAGTATAAAACCAATAACTTTTTGGTTTGTTTCATTTTTAAAAAAATCTAGAAAATTTTTCAATCCCTCTGATTTACTCGATTTTGTTTTTCTTATTTTTTTCATCATTATATTTACATCAAAAATACAAATACTATTTTTATATATTTCTATTCCTACCTATACATATTAGCTATTGTATGTTAATAAAGTATCTTAGATTAAAAATAAAAAATACAAATAATAAAGTGTCATTAAACAATACTAATACTTAAGTTTGCAACAATTATGATAAAACTAAATGTTCATAACGAAACTTCAGAACTTTCTGTTGTAATTTTAGGAATTGCTAATGATTTTGGAGGTACTCCAAATCTAGAAGATTGTTATGATCCTAAATCTAAAGAACATGTAATATCAGGAACTTTTCCTTTACAATCTGATATCACTAAAGAAATAAATGAATTTTTAGAAATCTTAGAAAAATATAATGTAGATGTTTTAAGACCTAAAAATATTCCAAATTTAAATCAAGTTTTCTCTAGAGATATTTCATTTGTTATAGCAGATAAGTTGATTGTTCCAAATATAATTGAAGATAGAAAACAGGAAATCGAAGCAATATCTCACATATTTAAAACTATTCCAGAAGAAGATGTAATTATAATGCCAAAAGGAACTAGGGCGGAAGGTGGAGACGTAATGCTTTGGAATAATTATATTTTTATTGGTTACTCAGAAAAAGATGATTTTGACGCTTACAAAGTTGCTAGAACTAATATTGAAGCTGTGAATTTTATTAAAGATAAATTTCCAAATAAACAGGTAAAAGCCTTTGAATTAAATAAATCAGATATTAATCCAAAACAAAATGCTCTTCATTTAGATTGTTGTTTCCAGACAATAGGTTTAGATAAAGCTATAATGTATAAAGAGGGTTTTAAAAATCA
>CAJXFN010000152.1 GCA_913052655.1 uncultured Flavobacteriales bacterium
CCCACTTATTTTTAAATTCTAAAAAAGGAGAAACTGAATCTAATCCCATATAAGGAGCGATAGTCACAGAGTCAAAGTTCATATTCTCAAAAAAAGCACGAGCATACATTTTAGAAGTGTTACCAATGTCACCTCTTTTTGCATCAGCAATAGTTAAAATATCTTTTGGAATATAATCTAAAGTTTTTTGTAAAGAATTCCATCCACTTAGCCCCATACTTTCATAAAAAGCAATATTTGGTTTATATGCAACACACAAATCATTTGTAGCGTCAATTATTTGCTTATTAAACTCAAAAACAGGATCCTCAGCTGATAATAAATGTTTAGGAATCTTATTGATATCAGTGTCTAATCCAATACACAAGAATGATCTTTTTAATTTTATCTGACTAATTATTTGTTCTCTATTCATTTAATCAATTATTCAAAGGAGCTTCCCTCTTTTAATTTTTCTGCATTTTCTGCAATTTGTAATTCATCAATAAATTCCTGTATGTCTCCTCCCATTGTGGATTGTAAATTATATTTAGTTAAACTAATTCTATGTTCTGTCACTCTACCTTGAGGATAATTATAAGTCCTTATTTTGGCAGATCTATCACCTGAAGAAACCATAGTTTTTCTATTTTTTGCATCTTCTTCTAATTTCTTTTGGAGTTCCATCTCATAAATTCTAGTACGTAAGACTTTTAAAGCTTTATCATAATTCTTGTGTTGAGATTTCTGGTCTTGACATTGAGCTACAATTCCAGTAGGAATATGTGTAAGTCTAACTGCTGAATAAGTTGTATTTACAGATTGACCTCCTGGACCTGAAGAGCAATAAGTATCCTTTCTAATATCTGCAGGCTTTAACTCGATGTCAAACTCTTCTGCTTCAGGTAATACTATTACTGTTGCTGCAGAGGTATGCACACGACCCTGAGTCTCTGTTTGCGGGACTCTCTGAACTCTATGTACTCCAGACTCAAACTTTAATTGACCATAAACATCTTCTCCATTTATATTAAAAATAATTTCTTTATATCCACCTGAGGTTCCCTCTGCTATATCTACTAATTCAGTACTCCAACCTTTTGTAGAAGCAAAAGCCATATACATTTTATATAAATCTCCTGCAAAAATACTTGCCTCATCCCCTCCAGTACCAGCTCTAATTTCCATAACTGCATTCTTAGAATCTTCAGGGTCTTTTGGAATTAATAAAATTTTTATTTCTTCATCCATTTCTTCTTTCCTTGGAAGAAGTTCATCTAATTCCATTTTTGCCATCTCTCTCATCTCTTCATCTTTTTCTTCTTTTAAAAGTTGTTTTGAAGAATCTATATTTGATAGTACATTTTTATATTCATGATAAGCTTTAACAATAGGTCCTAAATCTTTATATTCTTTATTCAACTGAACATAGAGTTTCATATCGTTCATTGATTCTGGAGAAGAGATAAGTTGCTCAACCTCCAAGTACCTTTCATATATTGCTTGTAACTTTTCTAGCATTTTAGTATTCAAATGTTCCAAATTCGGAACATATTGTTAATCTTTTTCCTGTATGAGATTCTTCAACTCTACCTATTATTTTTGCCTCAATATTATAACAATTAGATATAGATATAATCCCATCTACAATTTCTTTAGGAACATATATTTCCATTCTGTGTCCCATATTAAATACTTTATACATCTCTTTCCAATCTGTTGAAGATTCTTCCTGTATCATTTTAAATAAAGGTGGTAGCTTAAACATATTATCTTTAATAATATGAAGATCACTTACAAAATGCAGTACTTTTGTTTGTGCTCCCCCACTACAATGAATCATTCCATCAATCTTATCTCTATATTTTTCTAAAATCTCTTTTATTACTGGAGCATAAGTACGCGTTGGTGACAAAACTAATTTTCCTGCATCTAAAGAGGTTCCATCTATTTTATCCGTTAGTTTCTTACTTCCGGAATATACTAAATCTTCTGGCAAAGAGGAATCAAAACTTTCGGGATATTTTTTTGCTAATATCTTAGAAAAAACATCATGACGAGCAGATGTCAGTCCATTACTTCCCATTCCTCCATTATACTCTTTTTCATAAGTTGCTGTTCCTGATGATGACAATCCTACAATTACATTTCCTGCTTTTATATTTGCGTTATCAATAACGTCACTTCTTTTCATTCTAGCAACAACTGTTGAATCAACAATTATAGTACGTACTA
>CAJXFN010000153.1 GCA_913052655.1 uncultured Flavobacteriales bacterium
TATGGGAAATTGGAGATATTGTTTCTAGATATAAAAATAAAGTCAATATCATTAATAGCAAATGATAAAAACAATTACTAAATTTTTTGCTTTTGCAACAATTTTGAAAAACTTACTTGAAACAAAAAAAGGAGATATTTCTGGTAATACTCAAATTCATCCAAGTAAGTTTCCTGGCAGAACTATTTTTGTAAGGGAAAAAGAGTATTTTATTAGAGAATCCTACGTTGATGGAACAACCCCTATTGTTTTTTTACATAGCTGGGGGTCTGATTCATTAGGTAGTTGGTTTAAAGTGTTGCCAAAAATTAAAAATAAAAATTCATTTATTACAATTGATTTAAGAAATCATGGAAAGTCAGATTCAAGTTGGAAAAGATGGGATGTAGACGAAAATGCTGATCTGGTTATAAGCATTCTAGAAAAACTTGGCATAGAAGAGTGTGACATTGTTGGTTGGTCGATGGGAAGCGCTGTTGGGATGTCTGTTGCTAGAAAAAAACAATCCTTGATTAGAAAATTAGTCTTAATAACCCCATTTAGTTGGCTGGGAGGTGCTGTTTATAGTGACAAAATAGCATTTAAGGTATTTATAAGTTTTGTAAGAATTCGAGAAAGACTTTTTCCAAATTTTAATCCTCAATCAAAATTTTCTTTCTTAAGGAAATCCCAATCTATTGAAGATGAGTATACAGAGTGGGCATGGAATAATTTACATAGGTCAAAAGATGACTTTATATATGGTGACGGAGGAAGGTTTGTTGTTCCTTATGACGCAAGACCTTGGATTCATGAAATACATTCTGACACATTGGTTATTACTGGTGGTAAAGACAAATTAGTCCCTGAAGAAACATCTAATGAAGTCATAAACCGTTTAAATACTGTTAAATCGAAAGTTATTAATGATGCCGGTCATTCTGTTCCGTGGACTCACGCAGATGAACTATTAGAAGAGATTAATAGCTTTTTAAACAATGAATAAAGTTTTATTTGTTTCTCCAACTGTTTACTCCAATCCTTTAACAAAAGATATTCAAAAAAAATTTCAATCTCTTTCTAATGTTTGCAATCCTATAGTTTATGCATTCAGTGAGGAAAAGTTTACTTCTAGTGTTGAAGGTGTTGAGGCTATTTTTAATAAAAAGAATAAAAATAGGTTTTTAAATTATCTTAGAATTATATTTCTATTCTTTTTCAAAATCCCAAAAATTGTAAAAGAACAAAATGTAGATATTGTTTGTTTGCAAGACCCCATCACTGGTTTCTTTACAATCTTTTCTTTAAAGATTAGAAAATTACCTGTAAAAATTGTAGTCGAAACTCATGGAGATTTTATCGACACGATTGGATTAGAAAAAAATTTATTACTACCAAAATTTTATACTTCACTATTTAGCTATCTAGCAAAATATTCAATCAAAAAAGCAGATTTAATTAGATCTATTTCCGAATTTACGGAAAAACAAGTTTTGAATTTTGGATATCAAGGTTTATTTGTTCGTTTCCCTGCATGGATAAATATTGATAATTATCTAAATGCTGATATTAAAAGATCCTACTCAGATACATTTAAAATAATATTTGTAGGAAGTGTTACAGAAAGAAAGAACCCAAAGATAATCATTGAGTCACTTGAAACAATTGATGGGAATATTTCATTGGAAATAATTGGACAAACACCTAATTTAAAATATCTAAAAGAATTAAACAACCTCATTTCTAGTTCTAAGCATGCAGAAAGCATAACTATGACACCTTTTATCAAAGCTGAAGAACTAATTTCAAAGTATTCATCAGCAAATTTATTTATCTTGCCTTCAAAATCTGAAGGACTAGGTAGGGTAATAATTGAAGCACAATCCACAGCGTGTCCTGTCTTAGTTTCAAGTAACACCGGAATGGTAGATTTAATTATTGAAAATGAAACTGGTTATATATTTGAAAACAACAATAAAAATGATTTATCAAACAAAATTCAACACATTATGAACAATTATGAAAGTGCTTTACAAACAGGTTTGAATTCTAAAGACTTTGTTAAAGAAAACCAAAGTGTTGCCAATTTCGAGTTTGGTTACAAAAAACTAATTGA
>CAJXFN010000154.1 GCA_913052655.1 uncultured Flavobacteriales bacterium
CCTCCTTGTTTTTGGACTTCTGCAATTGCATGTATAGTTAAAGTTGTCTTTCCAGAAGATTCAGGGCCATAAATCTCAATCACTCTACCTCTAGGATAACCTCCTACCCCTAAAATTGAATCAAGACCTACGGATCCTGTAGGAATAGATTCTATATCTTCTACTACTTTATCTCCTAATTTCATAACCACACCCTTTCCATATGATTTTTCTAACTTTCCTAAAGTTAGCTCTAAAGCCTTCAATTTTGCTGTCTTTTCTTTATCACTCATAATAATTTAATTTATTACAAAAAACAGAAAATATCTATCAAAATAAAAGAAAAGTGCATTGTATTTATTAACAGAATTTTATTTCATCTATTACAGTTTTTTATAGGATTTACAAAAATTTGTTATACCACATTTTTCGCATTCTGCTCTTCTAGACTTACACACATATCTTCCATGTAAAATTAGCCAATGATGTGCGATATTTAGTTTTTCCTTAGGAAACAATTTAAGTAATTGTATCTCTGATTGCAATGGATTTTTTGCATTAGAAGTTAAACCAATCCTATTAGCTACTCTAAAAACATGAGTATCTACTGGCATTGCTGGTATATCAAAATAAACAGAACCTACTACATTTGCTGTTTTTCTACCAACACCAGGAAGTCTTTGCAACTCATCTAAGCTTTGAGGTATCTTAGAATTATAGTCTTTAACCAACATTTTTGCCAAACCAGAAAGATGATTTGCTTTGTTTCTTGGATAACTACAACTCTTGATCAATTCAAATATAAAATCTACTGAGGCCTTTGACATTACTTCTGGAGTAGGCAATTCCTTAAACAGCTTTGGAGTAATCATATTCACTCTTTTATCAGTGCATTGAGCAGAAAGAACAACAGCTACTGTGAGTTCAAATGCATTTGTATAGTTTAATTCTGTTTTTGCCTCAGGCAAATGTTTAGAAAAATAGTCAATAAACAAATTTACTCTTTCTTGTTTTTTCATTTTACAAAAGTAAAAAAAGGCCGAACAAATTAAATTATTCGACCTTTAAATAAAAAACCAAAACCACTTAGTTATTTATTAATAAAACATCACCAACTGAACGTGTTTTAATACACTTTACAGATTTGGAATAAGAGAGAATTGTTTGAATTATATGCTCTTTAACCTTAAACCTTTTTTTTGTTTTTTTTGTTTCTAAATAAGGGTTTTTATCCTGCAAGTAAGATAGAGTAGAGTTTTTTTTCATATAGTATATTTTTGTTAATATACTTTAATAACGACTCTTAACGATCTATATTGTTTAATTTTAACTTATTTGCAATTGTATGTTGTGCCTTTCTACTAATTTCCTTAAATTTAATATTGCGTATCTCATTCTACCTAATGCAGTATTAATGCTTACATTTGTAATTTCTGATATCTCTTTAAAACTAAGATCTTTGTAATACCTCATTTTTAAAACTTCTCTTTGATCCTCCGGAAGTTTTTCAATAAGCTTTCTAACATCAGTATGAATTTGACTTTTTATCATTTCGTCTTCAGCATTGTCTTCATTATCTGAAATTATATCAAAAATATCAAAATCATCCGTAGGAGCAATACTTCTTGTTTTTTTTTGTCTTCTAAAATAATCAATTACTAAATTATGAGCAATTCTCATTACCCATGGAATAAACTTTCCTTCTTCATTATATTTTCCCATTTTTAAAGAATTAATAACCTTAATAAATGTATCTTGAAATACATCATGAGCAATATTATAATTTTTAATCTTAGATAGAATAAATGCGAAAACCTTATCTTTATGTTTTCTAATTAATACTTCAAATGCAGTTTCATCTCCATTTAAGTATGCTCTTACAAGGATTTGATCAGATTGATTAACAGACATCATTTTACTTAATTTTAATTAATAAATAGTTTAAAGTAAAATTTTGTCTATATAGGAAGTTTTAGTTAATATCTGTGTTTTATACGGTACAAATATAATTAATGTTTCTGTTTTATCCAAATCTTATTGATTAAATTTGCAAAATTCAGAGTAAAAGGAATGAGTAA